>NZ_JBSFDB010000022.1:0-184254 GCF_053593695.1 Streptomyces sp. NPDC002144 | reverse complement strand
AAACGCCCGGTTACATTCCGAACCCGGAAGCTAAGCCTTACAGCGCCGATGGTACTGCAGGGGGGACCCTGTGGGAGAGTAGGACGCCGCCGAACTTCTTTTAGAGCTCTGGCTCTTGGGCACACAAGCCCAGGAGCCAGAGCTTTTTTGCGTTGAGGTAAGGTCAGGGGGCATCGTCGGTTCGTTTCCCACAGGAGGCCCCCGGGTGGAGGTCCAGGAGACCCGTGTCCAGACGGACCGGGTCCTCACCATCCCCAACATCCTCAGCATGGCGCGCCTCGTCGGCGTGCCGATCTTCCTGTGGCTGATTCTGCGGCCTGAGTTCGGGGGGCCCAAGAGTGACGGGTGGGCGCTGCTGGTGCTGGCCCTGAGCGGCATCAGCGACTACCTGGACGGCAAGCTGGCGCGGCGCTGGAACCAGATCAGCAGCCTCGGCCGGCTCCTCGACCCCGCGGCCGACCGGCTCTACATTCTCTCGACGTTGGTGGGTCTTACCTGGCGCGAGATTCTGCCGATCTGGTTGACCACTGTACTTCTTGCGCGAGAGCTGGTCCTGCTGGTGATGGTGGGCATCCTCAGGCGACACGGGTATCCGCCGCCGCAGGTGAACTTCCTGGGCAAGGCCGCCACCTTCAACCTCATGTACGCCTTCCCGCTGCTGCTGCTCAGTGACGGAAGTGGATGGATCTCGTCACTCGCTGCTATTTTCGGATGGGCGTTCGCTGGATGGGGTACAACCCTCTACTGGTGGGCAGGAGTGCTCTACGTGGTACAAGTCCGCCGCCTGGTCCGTGCGGACGCCATGGCCGATTGAACTCACCGATTCCCGCCACCGCAGTGGCTCGATGGCCCCCGGTGTAAATGTGCGGGAGAATCTGGACGGGTGAAGTCGGCTAGACCGTCATCTGTTTGAGGAGGACGCTTCCGACATGAAGGCCGTCGTGATGGCCGGAGGCGAGGGCACACGCCTTCGCCCCATGACCTCGAGCATGCCCAAGCCGCTCCTGCCCGTGGCGAACCGCCCGATCATGGAGCATGTGCTGCGGCTGCTCAAAAGGCATGGGCTGAACGAGACCGTCGTAACTGTCCAGTTCCTGGCCTCCTTGGTCAAGAACTACTTCGGTGACGGCGAAGAGCTCGGTATGGAGCTTTCCTATGCCAACGAGGAGAAGCCACTCGGTACCGCCGGAAGCGTCAAGAACGCCGAGGAGGCGTTGAAGGACGATGCATTCCTCGTCATCTCCGGCGATGCGCTGACCGACTTCGACCTCACGGAGCTCATCAATTTCCACAAGGAAAAGGGTGCGCTCGTCACCGTGTGTCTGACGCGTGTGCCGAATCCCCTGGAATTCGGTATCACCATCGTTGACGAGGAAGGCAAGGTCGAGCGCTTCCTGGAGAAGCCCACTTGGGGGCAGGTCTTCTCCGACACCGTGAACACGGGCATCTACGTCATGGAGCCCGAGGTCTTCGACTATGTCGAGGCCGACGTTCCCGTCGACTGGTCCGGTGACGTCTTCCCGCAGTTGATGAAGGAAGGCAAGCCGGTCTACGGCTATGTCGCCGAGGGCTACTGGGAGGACGTCGGCACGCACGAGAGCTATGTGAAGGCGCAGGCCGACGTCCTGGAGGGCAAGGTCGACGTCGAGATCGACGGTTTCGAGCTCTCGCCGGGCGTCTGGGTGGCGGAGGGTGCCGAAGTGCATCCGGACGCCGTGCTGCGCGGTCCCCTCTACATCGGGGACTACGCCAAGGTCGAGGCGAACGCCGAAATCCGTGAGCACACCGTCGTGGGTTCGAACGTCGTGGTGAAGAGCGGCGCTTTCCTGCACAAGGCCGTCGTGCACGACAACGTGTACGTGGGGCAGCACAGCAATCTGCGTGGCTGTGTCGTCGGAAAGAACACCGACATCATGCGCGCCGCCCGGATCGAGGACGGCGCGGTCATCGGTGACGAGTGCCTGATCGGTGAAGAATCGATCGTTCAGGGCAATGTGCGGGTCTATCCGTTCAAGACCATCGAGGCCGGTGCCTTCGTCAACACCTCGGTGATCTGGGAGTCCCGCGGCCAGGCGCATCTGTTCGGTGCCCGGGGCGTCTCCGGCATCCTGAACGTGGAGATCACGCCCGAGCTCGCCGTCCGCCTCGCCGGCGCGTATGCGACGACCCTCAAGAAGGGCTCCACCGTCACCACGGCCCGCGACCACTCCCGAGGCGCCCGTGCCCTCAAGCGTGCGGTGATCTCGGCTCTGCAGGCCAGCGCGATCGAGGTGCGGGACCTGGAGAACGTACCGCTGCCCGTGGCCCGGCAGCAGACCGCGCGAGGCAGTTCCGGCGGGATCATGATCCGGACCACGCCCGGTGTGCCGGACTCCGTGGACATCATGTTCTTCGACGGACAGGGCGCGGATCTCTCGCAGGGCAGTCAGCGCAAGCTGGACCGGGTCTTCGCGCGGCAGGAGTACCGGCGCGCCTTCCCCGGTGAGATCGGGGACCTGCATTTCCCGGCGAGCGTCTTCGACTCGTACACGGGTTCGTTGCTGCGCAATGTCGACACCACCGGGATCGCCGAGTCCGGGCTGAAGGTCGTCGTCGACGCGTCGAACGGAAGTGCGGGGCTGGTCCTCCCCAGCCTGCTCGGGAAGCTCGGCGTGGACTCGCTGACCATCAATCCCGGACTCGACGAGTCGCGGCCCACCGAGTCGGCCGAAGTGCGGCGCTCGGGGCTGGTGCGGCTCGGTGAGATCGTGGCGTCCTCGCGGGCGGCTTTCGGGGTGCGCTTCGACCCGGTCGGTGAGCGGCTCTCGCTCGTAGACGAAAAGGGGCGGATCGTCGAGGACGACCGGGCACTGCTCGTGATGCTCGACCTGGTGGCCGCCGAGCGGCGCAGCGGCCGTGTGGCGCTGCCGGTGACGACCACTCGGATCGCCGAGCAGGTCGCGGCGTACCACGGGACGCAGGTGGAGTGGACGACGACCTCGCCCGACGATCTCACGCGGGTCGGACGTGACGAGACGACCATCTTCGGCGGTGACGGCAAGGGCGGGTTCATCGTCCCGGAGTTCAGCAGCGTCTTCGACGGTACGGCCGCCTTCGTACGGCTGATCGGGCTGGTGGCACGGACGCAGCTCACGCTCAGCCAGATCGATGCGCGGATTCCGCGTGCGCACGTCCTGAAGCGTGATCTGGCGACGCCGTGGGCCGTCAAGGGGCTAGTGATGCGGCGGGTGGTCGAAGAGGCGGGAGATCGCTTCGTGGACACCACCGACGGCGTGCGGGTGGTGGAGACCGACGGGCGCTGGGTGATGGTGCTGCCCGACCCGGCCGAGGCGGTCACCCATCTGTGGGCGGAGGGCCCGGACGACGCCTCCGCGCAGGCCCTGCTGGACGAGTGGTCGGCGGTCGTGGACAGCGCCGGGCGCTGAGGAAAAGCCGCAGCACACGCGCGTGCCGGACAAGTGTCCCCAAGGGGGCCTGTCCGGCACGCCGGTGGGGCCATTCGGAGGTAGTGGTCGCGACGTGCGACGATGTGCGGCATGCCGCAGCAGCCCCCCATTCGGAGCACACCCACGCGCCCTTCGCGGCCGGACGCGTCCATGTTCCTGCTCACCAACGTCATGGACCACAGCCTCGACGACGGCTACGCCGAGGCGGCCGCCCGCAAGAAGGCGGAGGGCGCCGGCGGGCTGCCCAGGACACTCAGTGCGAAGCTAGGCCTGGCGGCCGGGCTGGTCCTCGCGGCTCTCGTCGTCACCGTCGGCGCGGCACAGGCGCGCGTGGCGGCGCCCGTCGTGGCCAAGGAGCGCCAGGAGCTGATCGACCGCATCGACCGTGAGACGGCGAGCGCGGACAAGCTGGAGGGTTCCGTCGACAAGTTGCGCGACGACGTGAGCGAGCGGCAGCGTGAGGCGCTGAAGAAGAGCGGGGCGGGCGACCAGTCGGAACTCGTGGGCCTGCTGTCGGGTGCCGTCGCAGTCCACGGTCCCGGCGTGAAACTGGTCGTGAACGACGCCAAGGAAGCCACCAGCGGCGGCAACGGCGACCCGCGCGAGACCTCGGACTTCTCCGACACCGGCCGGGTCCGTGACCGTGACATGCAGCGTGTCGTCAACGGGCTGTGGGGGTCGGGGGCCGAGGCCATCTCCATCAACGGACAGCGCTTGACGGCGCTGTCGGCGATCAGGGCCGCGGGTGACGCCATACTGGTCGACAACAGGCCACTTGTTCCGCCGTACACGGTGCTCGCCGTGGGGGACGGCAAGCAGCTGAGCACCCGGTTCCAGGACAGCGTCGACGGACTGTATCTGCACGCGCTGCAGGAGAACTACGGCATCCGGACCAGCATCTCCGTGGAGGGCGACCTCCGGCTGCCCGCAGCACCGAGTGTGATCGTACGTACAGCACAGCCGAGCACCGAGAAAACTGAGAAGGGCACATCGTGATCGCCGTACTGGGCCTCGTCGTGGGAGTCGTGGCCGGACTGTTGGTCCGGCCTGAGGTTCCGGCGGTCGTCGAGCCTTATCTGCCGATCGCCGTCGTCGCGGCGCTCGACGCCGTCTTCGGTGGTCTGCGGGCCATGCTCGACGGCATCTTCGACGACAAGGTCTTCGTCGTGTCGTTCCTGTCCAACGTGGTAGTGGCCGCGCTGATCGTGTTCCTGGGCGACAAGTTGGGCGTGGGGGCCCAGCTGTCCACCGGCGTCGTCGTGGTCCTCGGCATCCGGATCTTCTCCAACGCCGCGGCGATCCGCCGGCACGTGTTCCGGGCGTGAGGCCGATGAGCGAGAAGGACGACAAGCCCGAGAACAGGCTGCGCAAGGAACTCCCCGAAGAGGTGCCGACGGAGGCACCCGAGGCTGCTGAGGCGAAGCCCGAGGCCGTCGAGGAAGCTCCCGAGGAGAAGGAGCCGGCGCTGACCGGGCGCCAGCGGCTCGTCAACGGTCTGTGGCCGCCGCGTGTCACCCGGGCCCAACTGATCGTCGCCGTGCTGCTGTTCGGCCTGGGCTTCGGACTGGCCATCCAGGTGGCCTCCAACAGCGACAGCGACAGTGCCCTGCGTGGCGCGCGGCAGGAGGACCTCGTACGCATCCTCGATGAACTCGACGACCGTACGCAGCGTCTTGACGACGAGAAGCAGGGGCTTGAGAAGCAGCGCGGCGAGTTGGAGAACAGCTCCGACCAGGCCGAGGAGGCCCGGAAGCAGACGATCGAGAAGGAGAGGCAACTGGGCATTCTGGCGGGCACGGTGGCCGCTCAGGGGCCCGGTATCACCCTGACGATCGAGGACGCGAAGGGAGCGGTCGAGTCGGACAGTCTGCTCGACACGATCCAGGAGCTGCGCGCGGCGGGGGCGGAGGCGATCCAGGTGAACGGAGTGCGCGTGGTTGCCAGCACCTACTTCACGGATTCGGGCAAGAGCGTCACGGTGGACGGGAACAAGATCAACGCGCCCTATCGTTTCAAGGTCATCGGCAAGCCGGCGGACCTCGAGCCGGCGCTCAACATCCCTGGAGGCGTGGTGCAGACTCTTGAGAAGGAGCAGGCCACGGTCACTGTCGAGCGGTCGAACAAGATCGTCGTGGACGCCTTGCGAGCGGCGAAGCAGCCTGACTACGCTCGGTCGTCCTCCCAGTGAACCGGCGGTGCATGGGGGGCGTCCGGCAGGGGCATGAGGTTGCGGGGGGTCGGCGCACCGAACGGGTGGTGCGTGGTGGAAACTGTCTGGTGGATACGGACGTTGTGAGGATGTCCGGGTCGGCCGGCGTAATGAGTCAGGGTTCGTCCTGCCCCACGGGCGGGTCTGTTTCGGTCAAGGGGAATCGCCCGTGAAGTTGTTTGCGAAGTTGTTCGGCAAGAGCGCGCGAGAGGGCAGCGACAATGCCACCGCCCGCCATCGCGCACAGCCCGACGCGGAGGGCCAGCGTCCGCTGTTCCGGGACCAGCTAGGTGGTCCGGGCGGTGACATTTCCGGAGGTCAGGGCGCGCCGTCTGTTGACCCTGCGCAGTCCGGCGGCATAGGTTTCGGGCAACCGTCAACCTCAACTTCGGGTGGAGGGTTTTCCCCTATGTCGGCCCTGGTGTGTACGAGGTGCGGTAACCGCAACGCGGAGAACAGCCGCTTCTGCTCCAACTGCGGCGCCCCGCTGCGGGCCGGGGCCACCCCCGAGCGCCCCTCGGAGACGACGTCCACGATCTCCATCTCCGGCCTGGAGGCCTACGACGCCGAGGTCACCGGGCAGACCCAGCTGCCCGCCCTCTCGCCCGAGGCCCAGGCGGCCGTGGACGCGCTGCCGATGGGCTCCGCGCTCCTCGTCGTGCGCCGCGGTCCCAACTCGGGCAGCCGCTTCCTCCTGGACAGCGACCTGACCACGGCCGGCCGCCACCCGCAGAGCGACATCTTCCTGGACGACGTGACCGTCTCGCGCCGTCACGTGGAGTTCCGCCGGGGCGGGGACGGCTCCTTCACGGTGGCCGACGTCGGCAGCCTCAACGGCACGTACGTCAACCGCGAGCGGATCGACCAGGTCGCCCTGAACAACGGCGACGAGGTGCAGATCGGCAAGTACCGGCTGGTGTTCTACGCGAGCCAGCGGGGCTACTGACCCTCCCCGGAGTAGGTCCATGCTGCAATCACCGAGCGGCGGTTCCGGGCACGGGGCCGCCGCCGCGGACAGTGGGCTGATGAGCATCGGCACGGTGCTGAACGTGCTGCGTGACGAGTTCCCCGAGGTGACCATCTCCAAGATCCGCTTCCTGGAGTCGGAGGGGCTCGTCGAGCCGCAGCGGACCCCTTCGGGGTACCGCAAGTTCACCGCCGCCGACGTCGAGCGTCTCGGTCACGTCCTGAGGATGCAGCGGGACCACTATCTGCCGCTCAAGGTGATCCGCGAGCATCTGGACGCCATGGAGCGCGGCGAGGCCCTGCCGTTGCCCGCCGTGAACCGTCAGCGGGACGGCGAGACCGTCCTGGAGCCCCTGGAGGGCCCCAGTGCCGCCCGGATCGGACGGGCCGAGCTGCTCGCCGCGGCGGGCATCGACGAGCAGGAGCTGGCGGAGTGGGAGTCGTACGGGCTGCTCACTCCGCTGCCGGACGGGGCGTACGACGCCGAGGCGGTCACCGTGGCCTCGCTCGTCATCGAGCTCGGGCGGTTCGGGATCGAGCCACGGCACCTGCGGGCCATGAAGGCCGCCGCGGACCGTGAGGCGGGCCTCGTGGACCAGGTGGTGGCCCCGCTGAAGCGGCACCGCAACCCCCAGACCAGGGCGCACGCGGAGGCCCGTACGAAGGAGCTGGCGGCGCTCACGGTGAGGCTGCACGCGGCCCTGGTGCAGACCGCGCTCGGCGTCCGCCTGCCCTGAGCGGACGCGGACGCGAAGGCCGGATCGGCCCCCCGTTCCCTGCCCGACTACCCAAACGTCCCGGGCACGGCCTAGGGTTGCTGTGTGAACGAGCTCGATGTCGTAGGTGTCCGGGTCGAAATGCCCTCCAACCAACCGATCGTGCTCCTGCGGGAAGTGGGAGGCGACCGTTACCTCCCCATCTGGATCGGGCCGGGGGAGGCGACGGCGATCGCCTTCGCCCAGCAGGGCATGGCTCCCGCCAGGCCGCTGACCCACGACCTGTTCAAGGACGTGCTGGAGGCCGTCGGCCAGGAGCTCACCGAAGTGCGCATCACGGACCTGCGTGAGGGTGTCTTCTACGCGGAGCTGGTCTTCGCCAGCGGGGTCGAGGTGAGCGCCCGCCCGTCCGACGCCATAGCGCTCGCGCTGCGCACCGGGACGCCGATCTACGGCAGCGACGGAGTGCTCGACGACGCCGGCATCGCGATCCCGGACGAGCAGGAGGACGAGGTGGAGAAGTTCCGCGAGTTCCTCGACCAGATCTCGCCGGAGGACTTCGGCACCAGCAGCCAGTGACGGACGGCCGGCCCGGCGGACCAGCGGTCCGTGACGGGCCGGTTGTGTCCGGTGACCACACAAATGCCGGCATTTGCCACCGGCGCGTGAGAGCGTCCTGAGGCTCGTCCCGAGCGCATTCGGCTAGCCTTTCCCCGCGGTGGGGTACGGGAAACCACTCTTAGGGTGATTATCACTCGGCGTGCCGAGTGTGGCGGTCGTTGACGCACCCCTGGTGGCTGCCTACCTTCGAGGAGGCAGGTCAAGGACGGAGGTCGGCGTGAGAAGCAGCGGCGACGGTGCGGCTGGGGGTGCCCCCGGACGTGAGGTCGGGGTGAGCCTTCCGTACCCGCCCCCAGGCTCTCAACCTCGTTCGGGTTGGGGGGACCCCCATCACGGCAGCGCGGCCGATCACGCTCCCCAGCGACCGACGGCCGTGCCCAGCAGCGGAGGGGCGACGTCCATGACGTCCGAGCAGATCGGCTACCGCGGTCCCACGGCCTGCGCGGCCGCCGGTATCACCTACCGGCAACTCGACTACTGGGCGCGCACCGGGCTCGTGGAGCCGAGCGTGCGGCCCGCGTACGGGTCGGGGACACAGCGGTTGTACAGCTTCCGGGACGTGGTCGTCCTGAAGATCGTCAAGCGGTTCCTGGACACCGGCGTGTCGCTGCAGAACATCCGCACGGCCGTGCAGCACCTGCGGGAGCGCGGCTTCCGGGACCTGGAGCGCATGACGCTGATGAGCGACGGCGCCACGGTCTACGAGTGCACCTCGCCGGACGAGGTCCACGACCTCCTCCAGGGCGGCCAGGGGATCTTCGGGATCGCCGTCGGGGTGGTCTGGCGGGACGTCGAGAGCGCGCTGTCCCAGCTGCACGGCGAGCGGATCGACACCGGCGAGACCCTCGTCGGTCAGAACCCCGCGGACGAGCTGGCACGGCGGCGCAACCGGGCCGTCTGAGGCGCGGGCGAGCGCCGCCCGACGTCGTACGGGGGCATTGTCAGTGGCGTAGGGCAGCATCGGACATGTGAGAAACGCGCCCACGATCCTGCATCTCGACATGGATGCCTTCTACGCCTCGGCGGAGCAGGCGTCCAAGCCGAGTCTGCGCGGGAAGGCCGTGGTGGTGGGCGGGCTGGGGCCGCGCGGGGTGGTGGCCACGGCCTCGTACGAGGCGCGGGTCTTCGGGGTGCGGTCCGCGATGCCGATGGCCCAGGCGCGGCGGCTGGCGCCGAACGCCGCGTATCTGGTGCCGCGGTTCGGTTTCTACCGGGCGATCAGCGAGCAGGTGATGGGCCTGCTGCACGAGTTGTCGCCGCTGGTGGAGCCGTTGAGCCTGGACGAGGCGTTCGTGGACCTGGAGGCCGGTGAGGCGGCCTGGGACGAGGCGTCGGCCAGGCTGGTGGGGGAGAAGCTGCGCGCCGACATACGGACCGGCACGGGGCTCACCGGGTCCGTCGGGCTCGCCGCGTCCAAGATGCTCGCCAAGATCGCCTCCGAGGAGGCCAAGCCCGACGGACTGGTGCTGATCGAGCCGGGGACCGAGCGGGCGCTGCTCGGGCCGATGCCCGTGCGGACGCTGCCCGGGGTGGGGCCGGCGACGGGCGATCACCTGCGGCGGGCCGGGATCACCACGGTCGACGACATCGCGGAGGCCGGGGAGGACGAGCTGGTACGGCTGCTCGGCAAGGCGCACGGGCACGCGCTGTACGCCATGGCGCTGGCGCACGACGACCGGCCCGTGGTCGCCGAGCGGGAGGCGAAGTCGGTGTCGGTCGAGGACACCTACGACGTGGACATCCACGACCGGATACGGGTGGGGCTGGAGGTGCAGCGGCTGGCGGACCGGTGCGTGCGGAGACTGCGGGCCGCCGGGCTGTCGGGGCGGACGATCGTGCTGAAGGTGCGGCGGTACGACTTCTCGACGCTGACCCGGTCCGAGACCTTGCGGGGGCCCACGGACGATCCGGCGGTGGTGCGGGAGGCCGCGGCCCGGCTGCTGGACGCCGTGGACACGACGGGGGGTGTGCGGCTGCTGGGAGTCGGGGTGAGCGGGCTGGCCGACTACACCCAGGAGGACCTGTTCGCGCAGGCCGCCGGGGAGACGACGGGGATGGAGCATGCCGGGGAGGAGGGGGTGGAGGAGCCCGTCGCGGAGCAGGTGACCGTGGTCGAGCGACGGTGGCCGGCCGGGCATGACGTCCGGCATGCCGAGTTCGGGCACGGGTGGGTGCAGGGGAGCGGGCTGGGGCGGGTGACCGTGCGGTTCGAGACACCGTGGTCCGAGCCCGGCAGGGTGCGGACGTTCCGGGTCGACGACCCTGAGCTGGAGGCGGCCGAACCGTTGCCGTTGGTCGCGGAGAGACCCGGGGTCTCGGTGGACGGGGGAGGCGTGTGAGCGAGGGCGGCGTGTGACGGGCCGGCTGTGGGTGTCGGCGGGGCGGGGGTCAGGCGTCCGCGTCCTCCTGGCCCGCGAGTCTGCCGAAGTCGCGGTCCGGGAGCGAGGGGGGTGAGGCCAGGTGGAGGCCGTAGTGGTGGTAGAGCTGGAGTTCCTGCTCGGGGGAGAGGTGGCGGCCCACGCCGAAGTCGGGGGCGTCCTTGATCAGCGCCCGGTCGAAGGGGACGTGGAGGGTGCCCTCGACCAGCTCGCTGGGCTCCAGGGGGACGAAGGCGTCGCGGGAGAAGAGACCCGTACGTATGGCCGCCCACTCGGGCACGCCGGTGGCGTCGTCGAGATAGACCTCGTCGATGGTGCCGATCTTCGTGCCGTTGCGGTCGAACGCCTTGCGGCCGATCAGGTTGCGCGGATCGATGTCGGTCTGCACGGGCCCTCCACATGGTCGCAACTCATCCGTAAGCACTACGAAAGTGCACATCGGGCGACGCGGCCACTCGAGCCGCGCTGTAGAGCGCACTGGTACTCTGTCAACGGCTGATGACCCCGTGCGGGAGAGTCCTCCGGGTGACACCGGAGGCGCCGAAGGAGCAAATCCTCCCCGGAATCTCTCAGGCTCACGTACCGCACGGACGAGGTCACTCTGGAAAGCAGGGCGGGTGTCACGGCTTCCGCCCTCACCGACGGTGAAAACCGGGAGCTTTCGGGCGACCCGGTGAAGCTCTCAGGTCGAGATGACAGAGGGGGAGGCCGTTCGGGTACCCGTGCCGTGGTGCCCCTCGAAGGTCGTGTCAGACCAGGAGGCCTCCGCAAATGACCGCCCATCGCATTCCGCTCTCCGAGCTCGAGAAGGGGATCCCCTTCGAGCAGCGCCACATCGGGCCCGACCAGGAAGCCCGGGCGAAGATGCTCGCCCACATCGGGTATGGCTCGCTGGACGAGCTGACCACCGCCGCGGTGCCGGACGTCATCAGGAACGCCGATGCCCTGGAGCTGCCGGGAGCGCGGACCGAGGCCGAGGTGCTGGCCGAGCTGCGTTCGCTGGCCGACCGCAACCAGGTGCTCGGCTCGATGATCGGGCTCGGGTACTACGGCACCTTCACGCCGCCCGTGATCCTGCGGAACGTGATGGAGAACCCCGCCTGGTACACGGCGTACACCCCGTACCAGCCCGAGATCTCCCAGGGGCGGCTCGAGGCCCTGCTGAACTTCCAGACCATGGTCGCCGACCTCACCGGACTGCCCACCTCCGGTGCCTCGCTGCTCGACGAGGGGACGGCGGCGGCCGAAGCCATGTCCCTGTCCCGCCGTATGGGGAAGAACAAGAAGGGCCTGTTCCTGGTCGACGCGGACGTGCTGCCGCAGACCATCGCCGTGATCGAGACCCGCGCCGAGCCGACGGGCGTGGAGGTCGTGGTCGCCGACCTGAGCGACGGCATCCCGGCCGAGGTCGCCGGGCGGGAGATCAACGGCGTGCTGGTCCAGTACCCCGGCGCCTCCGGTGCCGTACGCGACATCAAGGCGGTGATCGACCAGGCGCACGAGCTGGGTGCCCTGGTCACCGTCGCCGCCGATCTGCTCGCCCTCACCCTGCTGAAGTCGCCCGGCGAGCTCGGAGCCGACATCGCGGTGGGGACGACCCAGCGGTTCGGTGTGCCGATGGGCTTCGGCGGGCCGCACGCGGGCTACATGGCCGTGCACGAGAAGTTCGCGCGCAGCCTGCCCGGACGGCTCGTGGGCGTGTCCGTGGACGCGGACGGGCACCAGGCCTACCGGCTGGCCCTGCAGACCCGTGAGCAGCACATCCGGCGGGAGAAGGCCACCAGCAACATCTGCACCGCGCAGGTGCTGCTCGCGGTCATGGCCGGCATGTACGCCGTGTACCACGGTCCCGAGGGGCTGCGGAGCATCGCCTGGCGCACGCACCGCTACGCCACGATCCTCGCCGAGGGCCTGAAGGCCGGGGGCGTCGAGGTGGTGCACGGGGCGTACTTCGACACGCTCACCGTGCGGGTCCCCGGACGGGCCGCCGAGGTCGTGGCGGCCGCCCGGGACAACGGCGTCAACCTGCGCCTCGTCGACGCCGACCAGCTGTCGATCGCCTGCGACGAGACGACCGGGCGGGCCCAGCTGGCGGCCGTGTGGGCGGCCTTCGGGGTCGACGGCGACGTCGAGGCGCTGGACGCGGTCGCCGGGGCGGCCCTGCCCGAGGACCGGCTGCGCCGGGACGACTTCCTCACCCACCCCGTCTTCCACCAGCACCGCTCCGAGACCGCCATGCTGCGCTACCTGCGCCGGCTGGCCGACCGGGACTACGCGCTCGACCGGGGCATGATCCCGCTGGGCTCCTGCACCATGAAGCTCAACGCGACCACCGAGATGGAGCCGGTCACCTGGCCCGAGTTCGGTCAGCTGCACCCCTTCGCCCCCGCCGAGCAGGCGCAGGGCTACCTCACGCTCATCCACGAGCTGGAGGAACGTCTCGCCGAGGTCACCGGGTACGACAAGGTGTCGCTGCAGCCGAACGCCGGGTCGCAGGGCGAACTGGCCGGGCTGCTGGCCGTACGGGGATATCACCGGGCCAACGGGGACGAGCAGCGGACCGTGTGCCTGATCCCGTCCTCCGCGCACGGCACCAACGCCGCCAGCGCCGTGATGGCCGGGATGAAGGTCGTCGTCGTGAAGACCGCCGAGGACGGCGAGATCGACGTCGAGGACCTGCGGGCGAAGATCGAGCAGTACCGCGACGAGCTGGCCGTGCTGATGATCACGTATCCCTCGACGCACGGCGTGTTCGAGGAGCACGTCGCCGACATCTGCGCGCAGGTGCACGAGGCCGGCGGGCAGGTCTACGTCGACGGCGCCAACCTCAACGCGCTGGTCGGCCTCGCCAAGCCGGGCCACTTCGGCGGGGACGTCTCGCACCTGAACCTGCACAAGACCTTCTGCATCCCGCACGGCGGCGGCGGTCCGGGCGTCGGCCCGGTGGGTGTGCGCTCGCACCTGGCGCCGTACCTGCCGAACCACCCGCTGCAGCCGGAGGCCGGCCCGGAGACCGGCGTGGGGCCCATCTCGGCCGCGCCCTGGGGTTCCGCGGGCATCCTGCCGATCTCCTGGGCGTACGTCCGGCTCATGGGCGGTGAGGGGCTCAAGCGGGCCACGCAGGTGGCCGTGCTGTCCGCCAACTACATCGCCAAGCGGCTCGAGCCGCACTACCCGGTGCTCTACACCGGGCCCGGCGGTCTGGTCGCGCACGAGTGCATCATCGACCTGCGGCCGCTGACCAAGGCGACCGGGGTGAGCGTCGACGACGTGGCCAAGCGGCTGATCGACTACGGCTTCCACGCCCCGACCATGTCCTTCCCGGTGGCCGGCACGCTGATGATCGAGCCGACCGAGTCCGAGGACCTGACCGAGCTGGACCGGTTCTGCGACGCGATGATCGCCATCCGCGCGGAGATCGAGAAGGTCGGCTCGGGCGAGTGGCCGGCGGACGACAACCCGCTGCGCAACGCGCCGCACACCGCCGCCGCCCTGGGCGACGAGTGGGAGCACGCGTACACGCGCGAGGAGGCCGTCTTCCCGGCCGGTGTCTCCGCCGCCGACAAGTACTGGCCGCCGGTGCGGCGGATCGACCAGGCCTTCGGCGACCGCAACCTGGTGTGCTCGTGCCCGCCGCTGGACGCCTACGAGGACTGAGCCGGTCGTGGATGAGGGCCCCGCTTCGGCGGGGCCCTCTTCCGTGTCAGGCCGTGGCCAGTGACACCTCGGTCGACTTGATCAGGGCGACGACGGAGGCGCCGGTCGTCAGGCCCAGGTCGGTCGCGGCGTCCCTGGTGATCGCGGAGGTCAGTTCGCCGCCCTCGACCGCGACCTTCACGGAGGCCATGGCGCCGCCGGTGGCGATGTCGGTGATGGTGCCGGGCAGTTGGTTGCGGATGGACAGGCCCTGGACCGGCGCGGTGGCGAGGGACACCTCCGTCGACTTCACCAGGGCGCGTACGGCGGTCCCCGCGGCGAGGCCGAGTTCCTCGACGGACTCCAGGGTGATCGCCGCGGTGATCTCCTGGCCGCCGGTGAGGCGGACCTTGACGGTGGCCATGACCTCGCCGGGGGTGACGGCGGTGACCGTGCCGGGGATCTGGTTGCGGATGCTCAGGCTCATGGGAACGCCTCGCGGGAGATGGGGGATCGGTGGGGCCTGTGGGCGTTTGTGCCCACGGGTCACCGTAGCCGCCGGGGGGCGTTCCGGCCGGGAGGTCAGACGCGGTCGATGTGGACGTTCGTCGACTTCACGCGGGCCGTGGCCTCCATGCCGACCTCCAGGCCCAGTTCCTCCACGGCCTCCCGGGTCAGCAGGGAGACCAGACGGTGCGGACCGGCCTGGATCTCGACCTGGGCGGCCACGTCGCCGAGTTTGATCGCGGTGACGATGCCGGGGAAGGCGTTGCGGACCGAGGTGTACGAGGTCTCCTCCTCGCCGGTGCCCGCCTTGGCGAGCTCTACGGAGAAGGCGGCCAGGTCCCGGCCGTCGATGAGTCGCCGCCCGCCCTCGTCGCGGTGGGTCACCACGCGGCCGGCGTCCGCCCAGCGCCGCGCGGTGTCCGGGCTGACGCCGAGCAGCCGCGCCGCCTGGCCGATCGTGTAGCTCTGCATGCCGTAACGATAGGGGCGTGGCCGGGGGCCGGTGGAAAGGGCCGGTGCGAAAGCGACGCCGTGGGCGAAGGTGGTCGGGACGGCGCCGGGTAGGTCCGCGGAGGTGAGGCCGAGGCGGTCGGCCCGCCAGGGCCCGGGCGGGGGCGGCCGTCGCGTGCGTCGGGCCCGCCCCGGGGACGGCGCCACGGCACCCAGGGTCTTTGCCGCCGACGCCGACCGGGGTGAGCGATCCGGTGACCGGCCGGCATTCCATCCGGCGCCGGCGGTCCACGCCGCGTGCTGGTCCGCGGCCACTCTGTCCGCCGTCCTGGCAGGAACCCGCCGGGCGAGAGCGACGCCGTCGCTGTCGTCAGGACAGGCCCGCCCGACTCCCTGAGGACGGCCAGGGCGGTCGTCGTCGATCCGGTGGCTGAGGCGGCGCAGCACCTCCGTGCCCTGGCGCAGTGTGCCGCGCTCGATGGAGCGGCGCACGCCCGTGCCGAGTTCGTGCCACACACCAGAGGGTCGGCCATCAGGACGCGGGGGTCGAGTTCGAGCCGGGCGCCGTGGGCGTCGCGCAGCACCAGGTGGCAGGACGCGCCGCTGTACTGCCGTACGGCGATCAGTGCGTCCGTGCACGCCAGGTGCCTGCGCAGGGGCCGCGTGCGGTCGGCCGGCCGGGGCCCGCGGTCATGCGGGGCGGGAGCAGGACCGTGAAGGCGGCTGCGGACAGGGGCCCGCGGCGAGCCGGGCACTGCCTCGCCAGTGGCGGTCCCCGACCGGGCTCGCGCGTCTGGCGCTGAGGATGTGCCGACGGCGGGGCGCCCTCAGCGGCTGGGCGCCGCCGCTGACCGGGCCCTGACGTTCAGCCGGTGTGGACCCGGGGTCGGCGTGCGCGGTCCGGTTCCGCTTCGCGCAGGACTTCTCGGGTGACCGGGGCGACCTCGCCCTGGCCGAAGAGGAAGAAGCGCAGGAAGTTGGCGAAGGGGGTGCCCTCGGTCCACTCGAAGTAGATGTGCGGGATGCAGCCCGTGGTGTCGCGGACGTGGAGGGCGAGGGCGGCCAGGGCGTTGGGGATGGAGGAGGACTCCAGGGTCAGGACGCGGTAGCGGTTGTGCAGGACCTCGCCGTGCACCGTCAGGCCGGCCTCGAACTCGGACGGGTCGGTGACCGTGACCTCGACGAAGACGAAGTCCTCGCCGGGGATGTCGTTGTCGGCGCGGATCTGTTCGATCTTGTCGCGGTACTCGGCCTTGTCGCGTCGGCCGGGCTCGTTGGCGATGAGCCGTATCTTCCGGCTGGACATGTCCCGGATGAATCGCTGCGCCATGTCGTCGAGCTCGACATGCGTGACGCGCAGCTCGAAGGCGCGGGCCAGCCGGGACAGCAGGGAGACCAGGATGATACCCGCGATGAAGCAGGCGCCGATCTTGACGCCGTCCGGGCGTTCGACGACGTTCGCGCCGGTGACGTAGAGCAGGACCGCCGAGACGATGCCGAAGCCGATGGTCCAGCCGCGCTGGCCCGCGCGCCGGGCGGCGATGGTCACCGCGATCGCGGCCGAGGACATGAGCACCAGGACGCCGGTGGCGTAGGCGCCGCCCTGGGCATCGACGTTCGCGTCGAAGATCCAGGTCACGAGGAAGGCGATCAGGGTGAACACGATGACCATGGGCCGTACGGCGCGGGCCCAGTGCGGGGCCATGCCGTAGCGGGGCAGATAGCGCGGCATGAGGTTGAGCAGTCCGGCCATCGCGGAGGCGCCGGCGAACCACAGGATGGCGATGGTCGAGACGTCGTAGACCGTGCCGAAGGCGCCGCCCAGGTACTGGTGCGCGAGGTAGGCCAGGGCACGGCCGTTGGCCTGGCCGCCGGTCTTGAACTCCTTCTCCGGGATCAGCACCGTGGTGATGAAGCTGGTGGCGATCAGGAAGACGCTCATGATCAGGGCGGCGGTCGTCAGGAGCTTCTTGGTGTCCCGGATCCGGCCCTTGGGGTTCTCCTCGGTGTCACCGTCGTCGCCCTGGACGTGCGGCATGACCGCGACACCGGTCTCGAAGCCGGACAGGCCGAGCGCCAGCTTCGGGAAGACCAGCAGGGAGACGCCGATCATGGCGAAGACGTTGCCGTGTTCCGCGGTGAGGGCGCTGGTCCAGTCGGTGACCACATGGCCCTCGGTGAGGACGTGCCAGAAGCCGACGGCCACGACCACGGCGTTGAGCCCGAGATAGGCGACGACCAGGGCGACTGCGACGCCGATGGCCTCCAGGAAGCCCTTCAGGAAGACCGCGCCGAGCAGGGCGACCAGGACCAGGGTGATCAGCATCTGCCGGCCCTGCAGGGTGCTGGTCAGGTGCGGGTTCTCGACCAGGTGGGTCGAGGCGTCCGCGGCCGACAGCGTGATGGTGATGAGGAAGTCGGTGGCGGCGAAGCCCAGCAGGGCGAGGACGAACAGCTTGCCCTTCCAGAACGACAGCAGTCGCTCCAGCATGGCGATCGAGCCCTCGCCGTGCGGGCTCTCCTCGGCGACCCGGCGGTAGACGGGCAGGGCACCGGCCAGGGTGACGATCACGAGCACGACGGTCGCGACCGGTGAGAGGAGACCGGCCGCCAGGGCCGCGATGCCGGGCTGGTAGCCGAGGGTCGAGAAGTAGTCCACACCGGTCAGACACATGACCCGGTACCAGCGCTGGCCCTTGTGCGGGGGCTCCGGCTGGGCGTGCGGGGCCTGCTGGATCCCCTTGCCCATGTCGGACAGACCCTCCAGCATCCAGGCGCGCATACGACTGGGAGGGTGTTCGGTCGTGGCCATCGGAGTGCTCCTGATGTGCGGGCCGTCGTGTGGTTCTGGCCATCACGCGGACGGCGGCACCAGCGTAAGCGGAGAGTTACGTGTGGGCCCACGGATGAGACGGTCGAGGGCGTCAATCTTGCGTTAAGACTCGCTGGCGGGGGCGCTGACGGACATGCGTCGGGCCGACTTGCACGGGTTCGCCGAGTTCTGGGCCGTATGGGGGTCGGGGCCGCGTCCCGAGCGGTGGACACCCTCTGTCATGGCGGGGCCGGTTTCATGGAGCGCTGGAGGAGTCGGTGGTGGATCAGGTCGGGGGACTCGGCGGGTACGGTTCCCGCGTGGTCGGTCAGCCGGCGCGGGCGGCGGGCTCCTCGCGCTCGCTCTGGTCGGGTTCCAGGGCCGTGCGAGCGCCGCGGGCTCAATGGGGGCGGTACTCGCCGCGCCTTGGCGTGGTCTTGACGCAATCTTGGATGCTGTCAGGTACACGGCTGGAACAGTCCTCATGATCCCTGCCGTTCAGCCTGATGTGACGTCAACTCTCCCCTCCCGCACACCAGCCGGTCAGAGATCGCAGCACATGGTGATCTGCGGCGACGACGGACTCGCACACCGGCTGGCCGTCGAACTGGACGCCGTGTGCGGCGAGGTCGTCACCGTCGTGCTGCCCTCCACGAGCGACGAGCACGGCGCGCGGATCGCTGCGCTGCACCAGGACCCGGACTCGCCGGTCGAACTGCACGTCTCCGCCCGCCCCGACGAGCGGACGCTGCGCGCGGCGGGCGTCGAGCGGGCCGCCGCGCTCGCCCTCACCTACCGTGACGACCAGGTCAACATGACGGGCGCCCTGCTGGCCCGGACCGTGAACCCCTCGGTGCGGCTGGTGGTGCGGATGTTCGACGGTGAACGCGGCCGGCACCTGGAGCGGCTGCTGGACCGGGCGGCGGGGCTGTGCGACGACCTCGGCCAGGACACCTCCGCCACGGTGCTGTCCGACGCCGACACCGCCGTACCGGAACTGGTGGCGGCCGCCGCGGTGGGCCATGGGCACACCCTCCAGGTCGAGGGGAAGGTCTTCCGCGGGGTCGTACGCCCCGCCGGTACGCCGCCGCACACCACCGACCTGGCCACGCTCGCCGTCCTGTCCGGCGCCCACCAGGACGATCCCGCGAGCCAGGACAGCGCGGAGACCACGGGCGAGAACGGCATCCGGTTGCTGCCCGACGACCGGACCGCATACCACCGGCAGTTCACGCACGGCCGGCTGATGCTGGAGGAGGTCAGCCATCCCGCAGCCGAACAGACCGCGCGGAGTCGGCGTTTCCGCCCGCGCAGCTGGGTGCGGGCGCGCCTTGCCCATCTGCCGTGGAAGGTCTTCCTCTCCCATCAACTCGCGGCCGTGTACGGGGCCTTGGCGGCGGTGGTGGCCGGGCTGTCGACGGCGACGGCGCTCTTCGCCGACGAGCGCCCGTGGTGGAAGAACATCTACCTGCCGTTGCTGGACATCTTCACCATGGGCGACCCGGCCACCGAGGAGTCGGTGGCCCGGAGGGTGCTCCAACTGCTCGCCGGTTTCGTGGGGTTGGCCGTCCTCCCGCTCGTCGTCGCCGGGACGGTGAACGCCACCGACGCCTTCCGTACCGCCTCCGCGAGCCATCCGCCCGACGACGACGTGGACGGCCACATCGTCCTGGTCGGCCTGGGCATGGTCGGCACCCGCGTACTCGACCGGCTGCACGCCACCGGGCACCAGGTCGTCGCCATCGAACGCGACCCGCGGGCACGCGGCGTCGCCCTCGCCCGCCGGCTAGGGATACCGCTGCTGCTGGAGGACGCCACGGAGCCGGCCGTGCTCGAACGGGCCCGTGTCCGGCAGAGCGGCTCGCTGCTCGTCCTCACCCGCGACGACGGCCAGAACCTCGACATCGTCATGGCCGTCCGGGAGACCAACCCCGCGGTGCGGGTGGTGACACGGCTGTACGACGACGCGTTCGCGGCGACCGTGCAGCGCACCCTGCGTGCCTCCTACCCGGACGCCCTCACCCGCAGCAGAAGCGTCTCGGCGTTGGCCGCGCCCTCCTTCGCCGCGGCGATGATGGGCCGCCATGTGCTGGGCGTGATGCCGGTGGAGCGGGGCTCGCTGCTGTTCACCTGCGTGGACGTGGCGGGGCACGCCGAGCTGGAAGGGCGCTCGGTGCACGAGGCGTTCCGGGAGAACGAGTGGCGGGTGCTGGCCGTGGGGGCCGCGCGCGGTCCGCTGCCCGGATCGGCGGCCGTGGACGGCCCCGACGCTCCTCGCCCCGACCGGACGGACTTCGACTGGCGTCCGGCACAGGGACGGGTGCTGGTCGCGGGCGACCGGGTGGTCCTGGCGACGACGCGGCGGGGACTGGACGTCCTGATGACAGGCGTGCGGTCGCGTCCGTGAGGTCGGTCGGCCCTCGCCCACCGGGACCCGGGCCGGGCGCAGCACGCGTCGCAGCTGCCGGCCCACCTCATCACCGAGCCCGGCAGGGGTATCGCTTCGAGACCTGAGCTTCTACAGTGCGCAGTGCCCCTCCGGAAGGTTCGTCGACTCATTCGAATGTTTCGATGTTCTTCCGGAGGGGCTGACGCATGTAAGGGGTCCGATCAATCCCTGATCTCGTCAACGGTCCGGCCGTCCACGCAGGTTGGCCGCAGATTGACTGCGTACAAGGGGTTGCCACCGTTTGGGAGCTGTCTCTAGGGTGCGGCAACAACGCATCTTTCTGGATCAACTCCGAAACTTTCGGTCCAGCGGACGGCCGTCCACACGCCGTCCCTACCCCAAGGAGCGCATCATGGGCGACCGGGCACTGTCCCGCCGCGGCTTCCTGGCGGCCTCCGCCGCGGCCGGTCTGGGCATGACCGCACTGAGCGGCTGCGGCGGCGACTCGGACGGGTCGTCGGCGGACGGCACGACCACGATCGAGTGGTGGAACATCTCCACCACCGAGCCGACGAAGACCGTCTGGGCCGGACTGGCCAAGAAGTTCGAGGCCCAGAACCCCAAGGTCAAGCTGAAGATCGTGCAGCTGGAGAACGACGCCTACAAGTCGAAGATGACCGCGCTGACCGCTTCTGGGAAGCTGCCTGACATCTTTCACACCTGGGGCGGCGGCGTGCTCAGGCAGCAGATCGACGCGGGGCTCGTCGAGGACCTCACCGACCGCACCAAACCGTGGGCCGACGGCGTGCTGCCGGTGGCGAAGCAGCCGTACATCTTCGACAAGAAGGTGTACGGCATCCCGTTCGACATCGGAATGATCGGCTTCTGGTATAACAAGGCGCTCTTCCAGCAGGCGGGCATCAGCACGCCCCCCACCACCTGGAGCGGCTTCCTCGACGCGGTGAGGAAGCTCAAGGCGAAGAACATCACGCCCATCGCCCTCGCCGGCAAGGAGAAGTGGCCCGAGATGTACTACTGGGCCTACCTCGCCATGCGCACGGCGGGTATCGCCGCCCTCCAGAAGGCCAGCGACGACAAGGACTTCAGCGACCCCGGGCTGGTCCAGGCCGGGCAGCACCTCCAGGACCTCGTCAAACTCCAGCCGTTCCAGAAGGGGTTCCTGGGCGCCTCGTACTCCACCCCGACCGGACAGGCCGCCACCATGGGCAACGGCAAGGCGGCCATGGAGCTGATGGGTCAGTGGGCCCCGGTCGTCGAGGCCGACTCCGGCAAGGGGCTCGGCTCGAACCTGGGCTTCTTCCCCTTCCCGGCCGTCGAGGGCGGAAAGGGCGCGATCACCGAGGTGTTCGGTGGTGGCGGCGGGCACGCCCTGCGCAAGGGCGCGCCGCAGGCGGCCGTCGACTTCCTGAAGTTCTTCGCCTCCGAGTCCACAGACCTCGAACTGGTCAAGAAGACCAACACCCTGCCGATCGTGCCCGGCGCGGAGAAGGGCCTGTCGGACCCCAACACCAAGGCGGTACAGGCGCAGTTGAAGGGCGCGACCGGCTTTCAGCTCTACCTCGACCAGGCGTACGCGCCCGCCGTCGGCCAGGAGGTCAACGACAGCGTCTCCGCGCTCATCGCCGGCTCCAAGTCGCCCGAGCAGGTCACCCAGTCGATCACCAAGGCCGCGAAGGAAGCGTAGTAGCCGGCGATGACCTCCACTTTCCTCCCGGACGAGCGGACCGGCACCGGCCTCGCCCCGACCTCCCCCGTCGCGAGGCAGGGACGCGGCCGGGCGCGCCGGCGGCTGGTCAACTGGCTCACCGCGGTCGGCTTCCAGGTGCCCGCGCTGGTGCTCTTCATCGGCCTGGTGCTGCTGCCGATGCTGTTCGCGCTGTACGCCGCCTTCTTCCGCTGGGGCGGCTTCGGCATGCCCTCCGACTACATCGGCACGGACAACTTCACCCAGCTCTTCAAGGACGACGTCTTCCTCGGCGACCTGTGGCGCTGTCTGCTCCTGGTCGGCCTCTCACTCGTCCTGCAACTGCCGTTCGCGCTGGCCATGGCGGTGGCGCTGAACCAGCGGCTGCGCGGCCGGGCCGTCTACCGGATGCTGTTCTTCGCCCCGTACGTGCTGTCCGAGGCCATCACCGGCGTCCTGTTCAGCATGGTCTTCGCCCCGGACGACGGGCTCGCCGACCATGTGCTCGGCGCCGTCGGCCTCGGCGGGATCGGCGGGGAGTGGTTCGCCGACCCGTCCTACGTCATGGCGACCCTCTTCCTCGTCATGACCTGGAAGTACTTCGGCTTCCACATGATGCTCTACCTCGCCGGACTCCAGTCCATCCCGGCCGAGTTGACGGAGGCGGCGCTGATCGACGGCGCCGGCCCCTGGCAGCGCTTCCGCAACGTCACCCTGCCGCTGCTCGCCCCCACCCTGCGCATCAGCGTCTTCCTCTCCGTCATCGGGGCCATCCAACTGTTCGACCTGGTCTGGGTGATCACCCAGGGCGGACCCGACCACCACTCCGAGACGATGGCCGTGACCATGTTCCAGTACGGCTTCAAGCGCTACCAGGTCGGCTACGCCAGCGCGATCAGCGTGGTCATGTTCGGCATCTGTCTCGTCTTCGCCCTCGCCTACCAGCGGTTCGTGCTCCGCCGCGACCTCGAGGGAGCCACCACGAACATGAGGGGAGACGGCGCGTGAAGACCCTGCGCAAACTGCCGCTGCACGTCGTGCTCGTGCTGGTCGGCTCGGTGGTGGTGGTACCCCTGCTGTACGCCGCCCTGTCCGGCTTCAAGTCGACGGACGAGCTCTCCCGCAACCCCTTCGGGCTGCCCGAGCACTGGCTGACCGGGAACTACACCGACATTCTCGGCTCGGGCGACTTCTGGCGGCTGCTCGGCAACAGCACGCTGGTGGCGGTGGCGACGACCGTGCTCGTGGTCGCCGTGTCCGCCCTCGCGGCCTTCTCCTTCGCCCGGTTCGCCTTCCGCGGGCGGGAGGTGCTGTTCATGTTCTTCACGATGGGGCTGATGTTCCCCTTCGCGGTGGCCGTCCTGCCGCTGTTCCTGATCCTGCGGTACCTGGACCTCCTGGACAACCCACTCGGCGTGATCCTCCCGCAGGCCGCCTTCGGGCTGCCGATGACCATCATCATCCTGCGGGGCTTCTTCCGGCAGATCCCGGGAGAGCTGGAGGAGGCGGCCACGCTGGACGGGTGCAGCGCCTTCGGGTTCTTCTGGCGGGTGCTGCTGCCCATGGCACGGCCGGCGCTCGGCACGGTCTCCGTGCTCGCCGTCGTCGCCAGCTGGAACAACTTCATGCTGCCGCTGCTGGTGTTCACCGACTCCAAGTGGTGGACGCTGCCCCTCGGCGTCGTGCAGTTCCAGGGCCAGTACTCCGCCGAGTACGCCCGCGTCTTCGCCTACCTCGTGCTGGCGATGGTCCCCGCACTCGCCCTCTACTCGGTCGCCGAGCGCCAGCTCGTCGGCGGCCTCACCGCCGGCGCCACGAAGGGATGACGCGCGCCGGCGGACGTACGGCCCCACACCACACACCGTGAGGAGTCGCACCATGCGCAAGACCACCCGACTCAGACTCGCCGGCGCGCTCGCCGCCGGCCTGGTCGTGGCCGGCCTCGCCGCCGGGCCGTCGGCCCAGGCGAGCCCCAAGCAGCCGACGCTCGCGGAGCTGGCCCAGCGCCACGGCCGCTACTTCGGCAGCGCGACCGACAACCCCGAACTCACCGACAGCGCCTACATGGCCCTGCTCGGCAAGGAGTTCGACATGATCACGCCCGGCAACGGAATGAAGTGGTACGCCACCGAGCCGCAACAGGGCGTCTTCGACTGGACCGACGGCGACCAGATCGTGAACCTCGCCCGCGGAAACCACCAGCGGATACGGGCCCACACCCTGGTCTGGCACAGCCAGCTGCCGAGCTGGCTCACCGACCGCGACTGGACGGCGGCCGAACTGCGGGCGGTGCTGAAGAACCACATCCAGACGGAGGTGCGGCACTACCGGGGCAAGGTCTACTCCTGGGACGTCGTCAACGAGGCGTTCAACGAGGACGGCACCTACCGGGAGACCCTCTGGTACAAGACCCTCGGCCCCGGATACATCGCCGACGCGCTGCGCTGGGCGCACCAGGCCGACCCGCACGCCAGGCTGTACGTGAACGACTACAACATCGAGGCGGTCGGCCCGAAGTCGGACGCGTACTACCGGCTGGCCAAGGACCTCAAGGCACAGAAGGTCCCGTTGGACGGCATCGGCCTGCAGGCCCACCTGGCGCTGCAGTACGGCTATCCGGCCACCCTGGAGGACAACCTCCGCCGGTTCTCCCGGCTCGGTCTGGACACCGCGCTCACCGAGGTCGACATCCGGATGATCCTCCCGGCGACCGACGACAAGCTGGCGCAACAGGCCCACTGGTACGGCCGGTTGACCTCGGCCTGTCTGGCGGTCCGCCGCTGCGTGGGCATCACGGTCTGGGACTACACCGACAAGTACTCCTGGATCCCGGCCTTCTTTCCGGGGGAGGGCGCCGCGCTCCCGTGGGACGATCAACTCGCGCCCAAGCCCGCGTACTTCGCCATCAGGAAGGCTCTGCACTAGCTCGGGGCAGTGCCGGTGGTGCGGTGCTGGACCGCACCACCAGCTCCGTGCCCAGCTCCACGCGCGGTGAGTCCGGCTGCTCGTCGCGGGTCAGCCGCAGGGCCGTACGGACCGCCAGCTTGCCCATGTCGGCGAGGGGTTGGCGGACCGTGGTGAGCGGGGGAGCGGACCAGCGGACCTCGGGGAGGTCGTCGAAGCCGACCACGCTCATGTCCTCCGGCACGCGCAGGCCGCGTCGGCGCAGCGCCTCGATCGCGCCGAGCGCCATCTGGTCGCTGGCCGCGAAGACGGCGGTCGGCGGTTCGGGGAGGTCGAGGAGGGTGTTGCAGCCCCGGAAGCCGGACTCGGGGTGGAAGTCGCCGGGGACGACCAGGGTTTCGTCCAGGGCGACGCCGGCGCCCTCCAGGGCCGCCCGGTAGCCGTCCAGGCGGGCGCGGGAGCACAGCAGCCGGGGCGGGCCCGCGATCAGGCCGATCCGGCGGTGGCCGAGGGACAGCAGATGGTCGGTGGCCGCCATGCCGCCGGACCAGTTGGCCGCGCCGATGGTGGGCACGTCGAGGGCGGGGGAGCCCGCCGGGTCGACGACGACCAGCGGGACGCCGAGGGCCCGCAACTCCTCGTGCAGCACCGGCTCCAGGGCGGAGGTGACCAGGATGACGCCGTCCGAGGCGCCGGCCCGGAGGTTGCGCATCCATTCGCGGGCGTCTCCCGAGCGCCCGTGGATCGCCGACACCACCGTGCCGACCCCGGCCGCGTGCGCCACCTCCTCCACGCCCCGGATGATCTCCACCGCCCAGGGGCTGTCGAGGTCGTTGAAGACGAGGTCCAGCAGGGCCGCACCGCTGCCGGAAGCGGTCGGGCGCTTGCGGTAGCCGTGCCGCAGCAGCAGGTCCTCCACCCGGGCCCGGGTCCTCGGCGACACGTCGGACCGTCCGTTGACGACCCGCGACACCGTCGGCACCGAGACCCCGGCCTGCCGTGCGATCTCCGTGATGGTGACCCGGCCCCGCCCCTCGGGCGCCTCCCCGGACCCGGCCTCGGCTGCTGCCAATCCCCCCACCTCCGTGGACGCTTGCGGCGAAACTTCCAGAAGTCTTCCGGAAAGCGGGCGTCCGTGGGAAGGGAGATCACCCCCGGATCCGGACCTCGGCACTGCCGTCACTTCAATACGCGAGGGTAACTACGGTCCGTGATCGGGGCCGGACATGCGTAGGGGCCGGCTCGCGGTTCAGGTCCGCGACCGGCCCCGGATGTCACCGGACGGCTCGGTGCCGCCCGGGCTCGCCTCAGGCGGCGGTCATCACCTGGCTGCGGTGCGGGGCGATGATCTGGCCGTCGGGCAGGAGCTCACCGGTGTCCTCGAAGAGCAGAACGCCGTTGCACAGCAGACTCCATCCCTGCTCCGGGTGGTGCGCCACGAGGCGGGCGGATTCCCGGTCGGCGGAGTCGGCTGAAGGGCACGGTGGCTGGTGCTGGCACATTGGTGGGATCTTTCGCTGGGTCGTCGTGTGTGTGATGGCTGTCGTGTCTGTCACGCGGCTTGACGTGTCGTCCATGGCCGCCCCCCGTTGTGATAATTCGGTCCAGTCCAGTGTTGCCCCACGGACGTCAATCCGCAGGCATTTCGACGCACCACTTCTTCACAGGTTGATGACGCATCCGCAGCGCGGACGGTTCAGTCCAACTGCCCTGTCACTTCGGGTGGTTCACGGGGGTCGGATAGGGCTAGTCCGTCCAGGCCAGAGGGCGTTTCTCGGCTCGTACGAGCAGTCAATTGCTCGTACGAGCGGAATGCGGAGCCAAACAGCGTCGTACCCCGTCACCGGGAATTCGGCGACGGGGTACGGGCGGGTTCGCGGAAGGGGATTTCAGGCGATCTGGCCGAGCAGCGGAACCGCAGTCACCCGATGGCTCAGCACGGGAAGGAGTTCGGCGACGCGGAGCGGGCGGTGGGCCGCGATGCCGGGCGGCGCCGGCGCGAGCGGGACGAGCAGGTCGGTCGGGGCGGGGTGGCCGGTGGAGGCGTCGGCGGTGCAGTCGCCGTGCAGCCAGAGCGTGAGCATGTACAGGCTCGGCACCGACAGCAGGCGCGGCTGGTACGACTGTTTCATCGTCTCGGCCTGGCGCAGCGCGCGCTCGGTGGAGGCGATGTAGGGCCCTTCGAAGAAGTGCGAGAAGGCCCAGCCGTCCGCGGTCAGCATGGTCTCGGCCGCGGCCACCGCGCGGTCGCCGCAGCGGATGAGGAAGCGCCACCCGGCGAGCCGGGTGACGTAGGCGCCGTCCTGGGCCGGTTGGTCGAGGACATGGACGGGCAGCGGGAGTTCGGGCGTGGCGGGCCCCTGTGCTCGCAGCAGGGAGGGCGTTCGGGCCTCGCGGACCGCGGTGGGCGAATCGAGTGCGGTGAGGACGGTGCGAAGGGCGGGTGCGGGAGCCGGGGGGACATGCAGCGGCATGGTGGGTCGCCTCTCATTCGACAGGCACGGTGGCGCGAGGGCGGGGGCGGACGGCGCTGTCTGCTCACGAGGCGAGAGTGTCGGGGGCCGGGGTCTGGGAACGAGGGTGTGATGAGGCCTGCCGTACGTCACCCCGACGGCAGGCTCCACGACCTGGGCGTCCAACCCTCTGCCTGTTCGCGGAGTTTATACGACATATGTTCACACGGTGTTTCGGCTAGCCGTTTCCGGTGCACCCGGCAAGGGCGTATCCGGTCGGCGATGCGCGGGGAATCATCCCGTTTCCGCTTCGGCGTTACGGGGGGTGACCTCGGGTAATACCCCGGGAGCGGTCGGCCAATTCTCGTCGGCGTTTTTCACGAGCTCTTGTCGGCGCGAAACTGCGCCGTGCTGCATGCCCGGTGAATGTGCCGCCGGTCACAACACACCAGAGTAGCGCCCGACGGAGGGCTGTGGGGACGTTATCGATCGCCGAGGCGGGGCATCATCCCACGTGACCCGACACCGGCGGCCGAATCGTCGAGCCGCCCGATCCAGGAGGGAAGCTTCGATGGGGGAGAAGGTCGTGGCAGGTCGGATCGACCTCTCCGATCGTCAGCTCTACCGGGACAAGCTCCGCAGGTGCCTGACGGGACTGGAGCGGCTCCTGGCCGAGAAGCGGTTCGATCGCCCGAGGAATCTCATGGGGCTGGAGATCGAATTGAATCTGGCCGGCGCCGACGGGATGCCGAAAATGCTCAATGCGCAGGTCCTCGAACGCATCGCGAGCCGAGATTTCCAAACAGAACTCGCCATGTTCAACCTGGAAGTCAACATAGCCCCACATCCCCTGGGTGGCAGGGTATTCGACCGGCTCGCCGAGGAACTCCGCACCTCTCTGGCATATGCCGACAGGAAAGCCGGCGAACTCGACGCCGGAATCGTGATGATCGGCATTCTGCCCACGCTCGACCGGGACGACCTGGTCTCCACCAACCTTTCCGCGGTCGACCGCTACGCCCTGCTCAACGATCAGATCGTGGCCGCCCGCGGCGAGGACTTCGCGCTGGACATCGACGGCGTGGAGCACCTCACCTGCACCTCCAAGTCCATAGCCCCGGAGGCCGCCTGCACCTCGGTGCAGCTGCACCTCCAGGTCACCCCGGGCCGCTTCGCCGACGTGTGGAACGCCGCGCAGGCCGTGACCGCCGCGCAGATCGCCGTCGGCGCCAACTCGCCGTTCCTGTTCGGCCGCGAGCTGTGGCGCGAGTCGCGGCCCCCGCTGTTCCAGCAGTCCACCGACACCCGTCCGCCCGAGCTGCAGGCGCAGGGCGTGCGCCCCCGCACCTGGTTCGGGGAGCGCTGGATCTCCTCCGCGCACGAGCTCTTCGAGGAGAACCTGCGCTTCTTCCCGGCCCTGCTGCCCATCTGCGACGACGAGGAGCCGCTCGACGTCCTCGACGCGGGCGGCATCCCCGAACTGCACGAACTGGTCCTGCACAACGGCACCGTCTACCGCTGGAACCGCCCGGTCTACGGCATCGCCGACGGCGTCCCGCATCTGCGCGTCGAGAACCGTGTCCTGCCCGCGGGACCCACCATCACGGACGTCATCGCCAACGCCGCCTTCTACTACGGCCTCGTCCGCACCCTCGCCGAGGAGTCCAGGCCGGTGTGGACCCGGCTGCCCTTCGAGGCGGCCGCCGCCAACTTCGACGCCGCCTGCAAGCACGGCATCGAGGCGCGATTGCAGTGGCCGCGCCGCGGACGGTACGGCGGGACGGCCGAGGTCGACGCGGTGACCCTGGTGCGCGACGAACTGCTGCCGCTCGCCGCGGCCGGACTGGACGCCTGGGGGGTCGAGCCCGCGGACCGGGACCTCTACCTCGGCGTGATCGAGGAGCGCTGCCGGCGCCGGGCCAACGGCGCGACCTGGCAGGCGGCGACCTTCCACCGGGCGCTGGAGACCGGCATGACGCGCGATGCCGCGCTGGCCGCGACCACCCGCAGGTATCGCGAGCTGTCGCTCGCGGGCGAGCCGGTGCACACCTGGCCCGTGGGGCTGCCCGAACCCGTGCCCGCCGGGTGAGGGCGCTCCGTCGGGCTGTCTTCGCCTGGGGCACGGGGGTCGCTCCCCGTCGGTACCGCGGGGGTCGCGGTCGGGCCGGTGTCGGGATGGGACGTGGCTGTCGTTTCGAGCGTGTACCGCTCGGGGACGGTCAGTCGTCGGGCTTGCCCTCGGCCCCGGCCGCGACGATCGCCTTCAGCATCACCGACTGGATGTCGGCGGGATTGCTGACCGACTGGCCGGAGCCGCCGGTCGCCTCGGCGATCTCCTGGGCCTCCTGCCGGTCGGCGTCCGGACCCACCGCGATCATGATCAGCGGCACCGGACGCCGGGGGTCGGTGAGCTTCTGCAACTGACTGATCAGCGCACCGCGGGAGATGCTGCCGGGGTCCTGGTTGACGCCGTCGGTGAGGATGACCAGGGCGTTGAACTTCCCCTGCACATATGACGAGGTGGCCGCCTTGTAGGCGGCGAGCGTGGTGTCGTACAGGCCGGTCGCGCCGTTGGGTACCGGCTGCAGGGAGGTGAACGCGGCGGACAGCTCGTCCCGTACGGTGCCGCCGCCCTTCTGGTCGCCCAGGCGTTCGGTCGGCACCAGGACGCGGTAGTCCTTGTCGCCGTCGAGCTTCGTGGAGAACTCCCACAGCCCGATCTCGTCCTCCGGGGTGAAGGTCGCCAGGGCCTGCAGCAGCGACGCCTTGGTCACATCCATCCGGGACTGGCCCGTCTTCGCCACCGGTTCCGACATGGAGGAGGAAGCGTCCACGACCGTGGTGATCCGGGCGCTCTGCACCGTGATCGTCCAGGTGCCGAGGGCCTCCTGGAGCGCGGTGTCGGAATCCGGCTCGGGGGCTTCGGCGTCGTACGGCTGCGGGCTGCTGCCGCCCGCGCGCGCGACCACCGCCCGCGGTGCCCCGTCGTCGGAGGTGCGGAAGCCGTGCTTCTGCAGCAGGCGCAGCTGCTCGGGCTGGCGCAGGTAGTTCATGAACCGCAGCGCGGCCCTGCTCTGGTCGGTGGTCAGCTGGCCGACCAACGTGTACGGGTAGGTCAGCCGGGGCGAGCCGTCCTTGGGGTAGAACATGTCGAGCCCGGCGTCCGCGTCGGCCGAGGAGTTGTAGGTGTAGGCCGCCTGCTCGGTGAGGATCAGCGCCTCGTTGCGCTTGGGGTTGCCCAGCTCGGTGCCCGAGGAGTCGCGGGGCAGCGTCTCCACGACCTGGGCGTCGGTGTCCGAGGTGCGCTGCGAGAGCGTCTTCATCATCGCCGCGGCCTGGGTGTCCCCGCCCTTGAGCTTGGCGGCGGCCGTGGTCAGCCGGGTCAGCGCCAGCAGCCCGGTGGCGCTGCGCGCCGGGTCGGCCGCGCCGAGCCTGAGCGAGTCGCCCTGCAGGGCCGCGCCGGCCAGCTCCAGCCAGCCGTACCTCTTCTGCGGCCAGCCCAGGGACTTCGCGGCCGTCGGCACCATGGCCACGCCGACCGGCGTGGAGGCGACGGCACCCGCCGGGGTCACGTCGGTCGCCGCGCTGTTCGCCGTGATCCGGTCGACCCAGAGGTCCGAGTCCGCCACCCAGACCTGCGCGTCCGTCTTCCTGCCGCCCTGGAGCACGTCCGCGACCTTGTACGAGTCCCGGGCGGTCACCGACACGGCGACGCACCGCCCGTCGGAGGTGATCTTGTCCTCGCGGGCCTGCTTCGCCGCGACACCCAGCGCGGGCGCGATGTCCGGGGAGGCGACGAGGTTCAGCCGCACGGCGTGGTCCTGGCAGGACGAGCCGAAGGAGAGCAGCCCGCTCTTGACGGCACCCGCCGTGCCGCCGGCCACGGTCAGCACGAGGACCGTCGCGACGGCCACCGTGCGGCGGCGCGCGCGTGGACGGGGGTCGCTCGCGCCCGCCCCATACTGATCGGGCAAGCTGTGACGTCCCATGACGGTGGTGCCCCTCCCTGTTGAACCTCGTGCCGCGATACGGCCGTATGGCATGCAAAAGGGGAGGTACGCCCCGTACGGCGTCCGTCCCCCCAACGGCCTGTCACGCACGATCTTCGCAACTTCTTTCGAGACCCTAGCGGCGTGACGGTGACGATGAGGCGGGATTACTGAATTGGAGTCAGGTGTGCAGGCAGAGACGGGTGGGGTGGCCGATTCTTTTCCGCCCGAGCGGCTTTCGCGACGAATCCTCCGGGACGAGACCCTGCTCGTTCTGGGGCTTTCGCTCGGTGCGAGCGGTGTGTCCGCCCTGATCAGCTTTGTCGGATCGGTCACGAAACCGGGCGGCCTGAAGGACCAGGCGGCGACCATGAACGCCTCAGCCGCGCCGGGCCGTCCCTGGCTGGATCTCGCCTGGCAGCTGTTCGGGATCGCCTCCGCCCTGGTCCCGGTCGCGCTCGTCGCCCATCTGCTGCTGCGCGAGGGCGGAAGCCTGCGCACCATCGGGTTCGACCGGACCCGCCCCTGGCCCGACCTCGCCCGCGGCGCCGCGGTCGCGGCGGTGATCGGCAGCACCGGAATCGCCTTCTACCTGGCCGCACGCGGTCTGGGAGCAAACCTCACGGTGGTGCCCGAGGCCCTGCCCTCCGTCTGGTGGAAGTATCCGGTGCTGATCCTCTCCGCGATCCAGAACGCGGTCCTGGAGGAGGTCATCGTGGTGGGCTATCTGCTGCGCCGGCTGGGGCAGCTGGGCTGGACGCCGGGGGCCGCGCTGGTGGCCAGTTCCGTACTGCGCGGCAGCTACCACCTCTACCAGGGCATCGGCGGTTTCCTCGGCAACATGGTGATGGGCGTGGTCTTCGTCTACCTGTACCGGCGATGGGGGCGGGTGGGCCCCCTGGTGGTGGCGCATTCCCTGCTCGACATCGGGGCGTTCGTCGGCTATGCCCTGCTGGCCGGCAAGGTGGGCTGGCTGCCGACCGCCTAGGCGAGCAGTTCGCCGTCGATGACGGTGACCGCGCGTCCGGAGAGCAGGGTGCGCTCGCCGCGCAGTTCGGTGCGGACGCGGCCGGAGCGGGGGGAGGCCTGGAGGCCGGTGAGGACGGGGCGACCCAGGCGCTCCGACCAGAAGGGGGCCAGCGCGGTGTGGGCGCTGCCGGTGACCGGGTCCTCGTCGATGCCGACGTTCGGGAAGAAGCAGCGCGAGACGAAGTCGTAGCCCCGGGCGGGGTCCTCGGCGCGGGCCGTGGCGATGATGCCGCGCTCGGAGTAGGCGCCCAGCGCCCTCAGGTCGGGGGACAGGCCGTGGATCGTCTTCTCGTCCGCGAGCTCCACGAGCAGGTCACCGATGTTCGGTCCGGTGTCGAAAACGGAGAGCGGCTGGGCGCCCAGCGCCTCCGCGACCCCGTCCGGCGCCTCGACCGGGGTGAGCGGGGCCGTCGGGAAGTCCAGCGTGATCGACCCGTCCTCCTCGGGTGTCGCGACCAGCACGCCGCTGCGGGTCGTGAACCGCACGGCGCCCTCGTGCGCGCCGGTCGAGTGCAGCACGTGGGCGGTGGCGAGGGTGGCGTGGCCGCACATGGCGACCTCGGTGGCCGGCGTGAACCACCTGAGCGCCCAGTCGGCCTCGCCGCCCTCGGGCAGCGGGTGCGCGAACGCCGTCTCCGCGTGGTTCACCTCCAGCGCGATGCTCTGCAGCCGCTCGTCGTCCGGGAAGGAGTCGAGGAGCAGCACCCCGGCCGGGTTGCCGGCGAAGGGACGGTGGGTGAAGGCGTCGACGATTCGGATACGCATGTCGTCGACGCTAGGACCCCGTGGCTCCCCGGCCCAAGGCCAATTCGCCACCACTGGCCTGTTTCCAGGACCGCCGTTGCCGTCTTGCCGGTTCATGCTGCGCCTCTGGACGATCCGGGAGACGCTGACACCCTGTACAGACAGGCGCCCGCAGTTCTGCCCCGTTCCAGGAGGCCGTCATGTCCCAGTCGTCCGTGCTCGCCGCGCTGCTGTCCGGGCTGCGGAGCGGATCCATCGAGCTCGTCGACCTGACCCAGCCGCTCTCGCCGTCCACCCCCGTGATCCAACTGCCCCCGCAGTTCGGGCAGACGCAGGTCTTCGAGCTGGAGGAGATCAGCCGGTACGACGACCGGGGACCGGCCTGGTACTGGAACAACTTCCGCAGCGGCGAGCACACCGGCACCCACTTCGACGCCCCGGTCCACTGGGTGACCGGCAGAGACCTCGCGGACGTGGCCTCCGTCCCCGCCGGGCGGCTCATCGCGCCCGCGGCCGTCCTGGACTTCTCCGAACAGGCCGCCAAGGACCCCGACTTCCTCGTCGAGGTGGACCACATCAAGGCCTGGGAGGCCGACAACGGCCCCCTGCCCGAAGGGGGTTGGCTGTTGCTGCGCACTGGCTGGGACGCGCGGTCGCACGCGCAGGAGGAGTTCCTCAACGCCGACGAGAACGGCCCGCACACCCCCGGCCTCTCCCCGGAGTGCGCGCGCTGGGTCGCCGAGGAGGCCCCGGTCATCGGCCTCGGCACGGAGACCGTCGGCACGGACGCCGGGCGGGCGCACTCCTTCGAGCCGGCGTTCCCCTGCCACTCCTACCTCCTGGGCGCCGACAAATACGGGCTCACCCAGCTGCAGAACCTCGCCGCCCTGCCCCCGACCGGCGCCGTCGTCATCGCGGGACCGCTGCCGATCGTCAGCGGCTCCGGCGCCCCGGCGCGCGTACTGGCCCTGGTGGAGCGGTCGTGAAGGTCGCCGAGGCCGTCGGGCGGGCCCTCACGGCGGCCGGGGTCGACCACGTCTTCGGGGTCGTCGGCTCGGGCAACTTCCACCTCACCAACGCCATGGTGGCCGCGGGCGCCCGCTTCGTCGCCGCCCGGCACGAGGGCGGCGCGGCGACCATGGCCGACGCCTACGCCCGCACCAGCGGTACGGTCGCCGCGGTCAGCGTCCACCAGGGGCCCGGCCTGACCAACGCCCTGACCGGCATCACCGAGGCCGCCAAGAGCCGTACGCCGCTGCTCGTGCTGGCCGCCGAGGCGACCGCGCAGCACTCCAACTTCCGTGTCGAACAGGCGGTGCTGGCGCACTCCGTCGGTGCCGTCTCGGCCCGTCTGACCACGGCGCACGACGCGGTCGACCAGGCCCGCGCCGCCCTGCGGCGTGCCGTGCACGAACGCCGCACGGTCCTGCTCAACCTCCCCCTGGAGGTGCAGGCCCTGGACGTGCCCGCCGGGATCTCCCTGGACGCCGTACCCCTGCCCGGACCGGAACCCGTCGAGCCCTCGCAGGGGGCGGTCGCCGACCTCGTACGCGCCCTCGAGCGCGCCCGGCGACCGGTCTTCGTCGCCGGCCGCGGCGCCCGCACACCGGCCGCCCGCGACGCGCTGACCGCGCTCGCCGACCGGCACGGCGCCCTGCTGGCCACCTCCGCCGTGGCGCGCGGCCTCTTCCACGGCAGCCCGTGGACCCTCGACGTCTCCGGCGGCTTCGCGTCGCCCCTCGCGGCCGAACTGATCCAGGGCGCCGACCTGATCGTCGGGTGGGGCTGCGCGCTGAACATGTGGACCATGCGGCACGGCAGCCTCATCGGCGCCGGTGCCACGGTCGTGCAGGTCGACGACGACCCGGAGGCACTCGGCGCGCACCGGGAGATCGCCCTCGGCGTCACCGGTGACGTGACCCGGACGGCCGTGCGGGCGTTGGAGGCGGCGGGCGAGGAGCGGGACGGATACCGCACTCCCGATGTCGCCGAGGCGCTCGCGGCGCGGGTGCGGTGGCGGGACGTGCCGTACGAGGACGAGAGCACCCGGGACCGGATCGACCCGCGCACGCTCAGCATCGCCCTGGACGACATGCTGCCCGCAGAGCGGATCGTCGGCGTGGACTCGGGCAACTTCATGGGCTACCCGAGCGCATACCTCTCGGTGCCGGACCAGGACGGGTTCTGCTTCACGCAGGCGTTCCAGTCGATCGGACTGGGGCTCGCCACCACGATCGGCGCGGCCCTGGCCCGCCCGGACCGGCTGCCGGTCGCCGCGCTGGGCGACGGGGGAGCGCTGATGAGCGCGGTGGAACTCGACACCGTGCGCCGCCTGGGGCTGCCGATGGTGGTGATCGTCTACAACGACGAGGCGTACGGCGCCGAGGTCCACCACTTCGGACCCGACGGCCACCCTCTCGACACGGTCACCTTCCCCGAGACGGACATCGCCGCGATCGCGCGCGGCTACGGCTTCGAGGCGGCGACGGTACGGACCCCCGCCGACCTCAAGGCGGTGGCGGACTGGGTGGCCGGCCCCCGCTCGGCCCCGCTCCTCGTGGACGCGAAGGTGACCCGAGAGCACGGCTCCTGGTGGCTGGAGGAGGCGTTCCGGGGTCACTGACCGCCCCCAAGGTCCGACGGCACGGCCACCCCCTGTTTTCGGCAGAGGGTTGCCATGCGAACTGTTCCGATATATCGTTGACGCATCGCGACAGATCAACGAACGAATGGAGTGATTGCGATGCGTACCCATGGATTCGAACGTGGACACGGTGGACCCGGCTCTCGTGGTCGGGGTGGTTTCGAGGGTCGGCGTGGTGCCTTCGGTCCCTTCGGGCCGGGTGGGCCCGGCGGCGACCCGCGCGGCGGCTTCGGTTTCGGCGGACCCGGCTTCGGCCCGGGCCCCTGGGGGCCGCGAGGACGTGGCGGACCGAGGGGAAGGGCACGGCGAGGTGACGTACGCGCGTCGATCCTGGCCCTGCTCAAGGACCGACCGATGCACGGTTACGAGATGATCCAGGAGATCGCCGAGCGCAGCGGCGGGGCGTGGAAGCCCAGCCCCGGCTCGGTGTACCCCACCCTCCAGCTGCTGGAGGACGAGGGTCTGATCACCAGCGCGAGCGAGGGCGGCAAGAAGCTGTTCTCGCTCACCGAGTCCGGCCGCGCCGCGGCCGACGAGGGCCCGGACGCGCCCTGGGAGGAGGCCTCCCGCGGTATCGACTTCGAGGCGCTCGGTGAGATCCGCCAGGCCGGCTTCGGTCTGATGGAGGCCTTCGGCCAGGTCTGGAAGACCGGCAGCAAGGAGCAGCGCGAGAAGGCGCTGACCGTCATCAACGAGGCCCGCAAGAAGCTGTACCTGATCCTCGCCGACGAGGACTGAGCGTCCTACGGCGACGAAGGCGCCCCGCGGAGCGATCCGCGGGGCGCCTTCCCGTGTCCGGCGGTCAGGACACCAGCCCGGCCAGCTTGCGCAGCGACTCGTTGAGGGCGGCGGTTCCCGAGTCCCTCAGCTTGCCCGCCATCAGGGTCACCGCGGCGCCCGTGAACTCCCCGTCGATGCGGACCTTCGTGGCGTCGCCGTCGGGGGTCAGGGTGTAGCGAGTGGCCAGGCTCACGGCCATCGGACCCTTGCCCGTGATGACGAAGAGCCGGGCAGGTTCCACTTCCGAGACGGTCCACTCGACCTCGGCCGGGAAGCCCATCAGCTTCATGTTCTCCTGGAAGGTCGCGCCCACTTCGAGCGCCGCCGGGCCGCCCTGCGGAAAGCCGGTGTGGGTGGCGTTCCACTCGCCGTACGCGGGCCAGTCCGTGAGCTGTGCCCACACCTTCTCGGCCGGCGCCTCGATCCGTGCCTCCGCGCTGATTTCGGGCATGCGACCACCTCTTCGTGTCGGGCTGTGGTGTCGCGGAAAGTAACGGCAGGGGTCGCAACATTCAATACTGACGAGCCGTCAGAAATTGTGCGGTTTCCCGGCGGTACGGCGCCCACAGCCACCCGCCGTATCAGCGCCGCGTCTGCGCGTCCTCCGGGGCGTCCACCCGGTACACGTACTGCCTGCCGTCCACGGCCGGCAGGGACCCCAGCCAGCACCTGCTCTCCATGCACCGGTGGGACGTGCGCCGGAGCGCCGCGGTTGCACATCCGGCGCACGGCAAGGCGGCGCGCGCCCCTCCGGGTAAAGCCATCTGATCTCATCCGCAAGGAGGAGATTCCGGCGTTCGCCGTCCACTCTCCGTGGGACGCGGAAATGGTTCCCCCCGGGGATGACCGCGGACGCCGGGGACTGATGGGGTAGGGGATGTGCCACCCCGTATCCCCCGACAGCAGGCCGAGGAGCCGGCCGTCGGTCCTCGCCCGGACAACGATGCCAAGCTCAGCGCCGCACTGGCAGCGGTGGTCTCGGGTGCCCGCCGCCGCGCGGTCCGCGACGGGGACCGGCAGATCGACACCGCCCATCTGCTGCACTCGCTCCTGGAGTACGACCCCGAGGTGCGCGCCGTCTTCGACGACGGAGCGGAGAACGCCCGGCTGCTCGGCTATCTCGTGCAGCGCAGCATCGGCTACGGGCTGCGCTGGCAGGGCTCGGTCGAGGACTCCGGCACCGTGCCCATGGTGGCCGAGGGTGCGGGATTCTCGCCGCTGGCCGCGGGTGCCATGGAGAACGCCGCCGCACGCGCCGCCCGCCGGGGCGAGGACGCGGCGCTCGGCGTCGACCTGCTCGCGGCGATCCTCGCGGACCCGCAGGCGCGGGCCGTCGAAGTGCTGGCCCGCGCCGGAATCGACCCGCACGAGGTGCTCACCCGGATCGAGGACCGGCTCGCCCGGCCGGAGTGGTCGGGCCAGTGAGTGGTACCGGGCCGGAGGGGTCCGGCCGCTGAGTGACATCGGGCCGGAGGGTGCCGGCCGCTGAGGCGCACCGGTCGGAACGGTCCGGTCGCTGAGTGACGTCGGTCCGGAGGGTCCCGCCGCCGATGCTTATCGGGTCGGAATGGTCCGGCCGCGGAGGGGCGCCGGACCGTCCATCCGGTGAGACAGGTGTCATCGGGGGTGACGCTCCTGTCGTCGCCTGTCATCATGTGCCGGTGCGCACCTCACAGAGCAGTCAGGCCCGTCGCGGCAAGGGCGTGGGGCTCGGGCTCGCGCTCGTGTCCGCCCTCGCCTTCGGAGGGTCCGGCGTCGCGGCGAAGCCGTTGATCGAGGCCGGGCTCGACCCGCTGCACGTGGTGTGGCTGCGGGTGACCGGCGCGGCCCTGGTGATGCTGCCGGTCGCGGTGCGCCACCGCACGCTGCTGTTCCGCCGTCCCGCTCTGCTCGCCGGGTTCGGCCTGCTCGCGGTGGCGGGGGTGCAGGCCTGCTACTTCGCCGCCCTCTCCCGCATCCCCGTCGGGGTCGCACTGCTCGTGGAGTACCTCGCGCCCGCCCTGGTGCTGGGCTGGGTGCGGTTCGTGCAGCGGCGGCCGGTCACTCGCGCCGCCGCGGTGGGAGTGGTCCTGGCGGTCGGCGGTCTGGCCTGTGTGGTCGAGGTCTGGTCGGGCCTGAGCTTCGACGCCCTCGGCCTGCTGCTCGCGCTCGGCGCCGCCTGCTGTCAGGTCGGTTACTTCGTCCTGTCCGACCAGGGCAGCGACGCCGGCGAGGAGGCTCCGGACCCACTGGGCGTCATCGCCTACGGCCTGCTGATCGGCGCCCTGGTGCTCACGGCCGTCGCTCGCCCCTGGTCCATGGACTGGTCGGTGCTGTCCGGCACCGCGCACATGAACGGCACCCCGGTCGCCGCCGGCCTGCTGCTGGCGTGGATCGTGCTGATCGCGACCGTCCTCGCCTACGTCACCGGCGTGCTGTCGGTACGCCGGCTCTCGCCGCAGGTCGCGGGCGTCGTGGCCTGCCTGGAAGCGGTCATCGCGACCGTCCTGGCCTGGGTGCTGCTCGCCGAGCACCTGTCGGCACCGCAGATAGCGGGCGGCGCGGTCGTCCTCGTGGGCGCCTTCATCGCCCAGTCCTCCGCACCGGCCAAGCCCTCCCCGGACCCGGTGGCCGGCGGCGGCCCGGAACGCGAGCTGTCGGCCCGGGGAACCGCCGCCTAGCCGGAGCGGGTATGCGGAGAGGGGCCCTCCCCCGTGCGGCCCCTCTCTCAATGATCAGCGTCAGAAGGGCAGTTGGTGTCACACCCCGTGCCTGCGCGCCAGATGCGCACGCGCGGCCGCGTCACGCGGACCGCCTCGCTTCGTCAGCGCGGCCGCCACCCGCTCGTGCACCTCGGGCTTGTGGTTGGCGTACTTGAACTTGGCGCGGACGTCCACGACTTCGAGCCGTATCCCGCGCAGACCGGCGAGCATCCTGCCGTACGGCACCTCGCCCACCGCCACCCGCGCCGAGCCGCCCTCCGGCTGGAAGTGGTCGACCAGGCGGTTGAGCAGCTCGGCCTTCTCGGCCGGATCGTCCACCAGGTGGGCCCGGCACCGGAGCTGGACCGCCGCGTAGTAGCTCGTCGGCGTGCCGTGCTCGGACGGTGTGCCGGGCTTGGCCTGCCAGTGGCCCGGCGCGTACACGTAGTCGTCGACCACGCTCAGCACGACGTCCGGGTTCGCCTCCAGCGCCGGCCACATTGGGTTGGGCCGGGCCAGGTGGGTGAGGACCTCGCCGCGCCCGTCGTCATAGAGGAAGTGCAGCGGCTGGACGTGCGGCGCCTCGCCGGGCAGTCCGTTGACGGCGAGCTGTCCGAAGTCGTGGACCGCGAGCCACTGTTGCCATTCCGAGTCGTCGCGTGCCGCGTCCCAGGGGTGGATCAGCATCAGTGGACCGCCAGGTAGGCGGGGAGCCCGATGCCGTGGGACAGGTCCGCGTCGGCCACGGGGGTGTCGTACCCCTTGCGCAGCGGGACGAGGCCGGCCCAGTGGGGGAGGGCGAGGTCCTCGGGCTCGTCGTTCACGCCGCCGGTGCGGAGCTTGGCGGAGACCTCGTCGAGGTCGAGGCGGATGACGGCGGTGGCCGCGAGCTCCTTTTTGTTCGCCGGGCGCGCGTCGGCGGCGCGGCCCGGCACGACGTGGTCGACCAGCGCGTCCAGGGCCGCCCGCTTCTCCTCCGGGTCCGTGACGTCGTGGGCGATGCCGTGGACCACGACGGAGCGGTAGTTGATCGAGTGGTGGAAGGCGGAGCGGGCCAGGACCAGCGCGTCGACATGCGTCACCGTCAGGCAGACCGGGAGCCCCGGGTCGGCCTGTCCGGTCATCCGCAGCGGACGCGAGCCGGTCGAGCCGTGGACGTACAGCCGCTCGTCGACCCGCCCGTACAGCGTCGGCAGCACCACCGGCCGCCCGTCGCGCACGAAGCCCAGGTGGCAGACGTATCCCTCGTCGAGTATCGCGTGCACCAGTTCCCTGTCGTACGACGCCCGGTCCGCCGAGCGCGTGGGGACGGTGCGGTCGGTCGGCGTGTAGGCGGCGGGCGGCGACGTCGGCTGTGCGGTCCCCTGCATGGCGTTCTCCAGAACTCGTTGCTTCGTCTTGCGTCGTGTATTGCACTAGTGCATAATCTACTTTGTGCTAGGAGGATATCGGATCGAAGGGCGACGCGCAGCAGAGATTGCGGCGAGCGTCGAGCGCGCGGTGGGTTCCGGAGAGCTGGAGCCGGGGCAACCGCTTCCTCCCATGCGGGAGTTGGCGGTCGAGCTGGGGGTGAATCCCAACACGGTCGCGGCCGCGTACCGGATCCTGCGGGAGCGCGGGGTGATCGAGACGGCCGGGCGGCGGGGGAGCCGGGTGCGGTCGAAGCCGGCGACCACGGGTCGCGAGTACGCGCGGATGGACGTGCCGGAGGGCGTGCGGGACGTGGCGAGCGGCAACCCGGACCCGGCGCTGCTGCCGCCGCTGGCGAAGGCCTTCGCGGCCGCCGCGGAGCAGGGCGACCGGGAACCCGTGCTCTATGGAGACGCCCTCATCGAGCCCGAGCTGGCCCGTATCGCCCGTGCGCGACTGGACGCCGACGGTGTGCCGGACGGGCCGCTGGCCGTCGCGTCCGGCTCGCTGGACGCCATCGAGCGGGTGCTTGCGGCCCACCTCAAGCCCGGGGACACCGTGGCCGTCGAGGACCCCGGCTGGGGCAGCCTGCTCGACCTGATCCCGGCGCTCGGACTGCGCACGGCCCCGGTCGGTGTCGACGACGAGGGGCCGCGGGCCGAGGACGTACGGCGGGCCCTGGAAGCGGGCGCCCGGGCGCTGGTCGTCACCGACCGGGCCCAGAACCCGACCGGCGCCGCGGTGACCGCCACGCGCGCGCGTGCCCTGCGGGCCGTGCTGCGGGAGCACCCGGAGACCCTGCTGATCGAGGACGACCACGGCCACGGCATCGTCGACCTGCCCCTCCACCCCCTGGCCGGCGGCACCCACCACTGGGCCCTCGTCCGCTCCGTCGCCAAGGCCTACGGCCCCGACCTGCGCCTCGCCGTGCTCACCGGCGACCCGGTCACCGTCGACCGCCTGACCGGCCGGCACCGTCTGGGCCCCGGCTGGGTCAGCCGCATCGTCCAGCGGGCGGTGGTGCACCTGTGGACCGACGACGCCCTCGACCCGAGCGCGGTGGCGGCCGCCTACCGGGAACGCCGTGACCTCCTGATCGACGCACTCGCCGAGCGGGGCGTCGCCGCGCACGGCCGCAGCGGCATGAACGTCTGGATCCCGGTCCCCGACGAGACGGGCGCCGTCGCCCGCCTCCTGCACGCCGGCTGGGCGGTGTCCCCGGGAGCCCGCTTCCGCATGAGCGCCCCGCCCGGCATCCGCATCACGATCTCGACCCTCACCCCGGAGGAGACGCCCCCACTGGCGGACGCGATCGCCCGGGCCCTGGGACCGGCGCCCACGCGTACCTACGTCTGAGCCCGCCCCGTCACCCGAGAGCCCCGCCCACCGGCGCTCTCTCGCACGCCCCGCCGGTGGGCGTCGATCGTCTGCCCGGCGGCGGCGAGCGCGGACCCCACCGCGACCAGCCACGTGAACCGTGCGCCATCGGAGGGGCCGTGGTCGACGAGAAGCCCAAGCGGCGCGGCGACGCCGGGCTGCTTCCCGGCCGGCGCTCCACCGCTGCCGGTGCGGCAGCCGCCCGCCCGCCGGTGGCCGGCGGCCTCCTGGTGTGCCCGGCCCCGGCGTGACGCCGACCCCGCCCGCCCTCTCGACGAGCACCCGGAGCCGGACGGCAGGCGTCGCGGCGCAAGCTCCGTGGTTCCCCACTCTGCTTGCCCTGGAGGTCGACGCCTGCCCATGGCTCAGGCGCGCCGGCGTACCTGGGTCAGTGCCGCTCCCGCCAGGACGATCACCGCACCCACCGGGGTCGACCAGGTCAGGGACTCGCCGAGGACCGCCACGCCCGCGGTGGTGGCGATGACCGGGATGAAGTACGTGACCATCTGGGCCGTCGTGGGGCCGACCTCGGCGACCAGGCCGTACTGGACGAGCACGGCGAGGCCGGTGCCCAGGGCGCCCAGCGCGGCGATCGCGAGAAGGGGAAGGGCCGGGAAGCGGGTGGGGAGGGAGGTGAACAGCGGGGTCACCACGGTCAGTTGCAGGGTCGCCAGCAGCAACTGGGCGCCCGTCAGGGAGAGGTTCGAGTGGCTGGAGCCGGCCAGGGTGCGGCGGACGTAGATCCAGCCCACGGGGTAGCTCAGCGAGGCCGTCAGAGCCATCGCCGTGCCCGTGGCGTCCAGGCCGTGGAAGCCCTGCCAGGCGCCGAGGACCGTCAGGACGCCGAGGAAGCCGATGCCGAGCCCAGCGACCCGGAGGCGGGTCGGCCGGTCCTCCGAGAGGGCGACCAGGGACAGGGCCATGCCCCACAGCGGCGAGGTCGCGTTGCAGATGCCCGCCAGCGTCGAGGGGATCGTCAGCTCGGAGTAGGCGAAGAGCGAGAACGGCAGAGCGTTGAGCAGGAACGCCGCGACCGTCAGATGTGCCCAGGTCCGCACGCCCCGCGGCAACCGCTCCCGCTTGACCGCCATCGCCCCCGCGAGCACCGCCGTACCGAACAGCAGCCGCCCGAGGGTGACCTGGAATGGCGCGTAGCCCTGGGTGCCGACCTTGATGAGGAGGAAGCTGAAGCCCCAGATCAGGGACAGCGCGCCGAAGCGCAGACGCCAGTCGAGGACGGGGCGGCGGGCGGCGGGGCGGGCGGGGGCCCGGGTGGTCGCGGTGGCGGTGGTCATGGCCGTAACGATGCTGGACAGCACCTCTTAGCACAATCGAGATTTCGAGCGAGATATCTCGTAGCATCGCTTACATGTTGAACCTGGATCGCCTGCGCACCCTCGACGCCCTCGCCCGGCACGGCTCGGTCAGCGGCGCGGCCGAGGGGCTGCACATCACGACCTCGGCCGTCTCGCAGCAGATGGCCAAGCTGGAGCGGGAGGTGGGCCAGCGGCTGCTGGCCAAGAACGGCCGGGGCGTGCGGCTCACGGACGCGGGCCGGCTGCTCGCCGAGCACGCGTCGCGGATCCTGTCGCAGGTCGAGCTCGCCCAGTCCGATCTGGAGGCGCAGCGCGGCCAGGTGGTCGGTGAGCTGCGGCTGGTCGCGTTCCCGACGGCCCTGCGCGGGCTCTTCCCGGCCGCCCTCGCCGCGCTGCGCGACGACCACCCGGCGCTGCGGGTGCGCTCGCGGGAGCTGGAGCCGGAGGAGGGCGTGAACGCCGTGCTCCGGGGCGACGCCGACCTCGCCGTCGTCCTGGACTGGTACAACAAGCCGCTGCCCATGCCCGACGGGCTGGCCAAGGCGCCGATCCTCGACGATCCCGTGGAGATCGCCATGCCCGTGGGACACCCGCTGGCCGTCCGGGACGACGTCGACCTGGACGACTTCAGAGAGGACGAATGGGTGGTCTGGCCGGAGGGCGAGTTCTGCCACGAATGGCTGCTCTACACCCTGCGCAGCAAGGGCATCGAGCCGCGGATCGCCCACCGTGCCGAGGAGCACCACACCCAACTCGCCCTGGTGGCCGCCGGGTTGGGAGTCTGCGTCGCGCCGCGGCTGGGCCGCGACCCGATGCCGGCCGGAGTGCGGGCCGTGCCCGTGCGGCACCGCGTGCACCGGTACGTCTACGCGGTGTGGCGCGCGGACGCCGACCGCCGCCCGTCGATCCGGGCGGCGGTGGAGGCCCTGCAGGAGGCGGCGAAGAAGGCCGGCTGATCCCGACGGGACCACGTGCCAACGGGAACCGGCCCGCGCGTCGCCGGGAAATCCGCCTACGCGCCACCCAGCTTGCGGAAGTCCCAGGACACGATTTTCTCGGGCGTCAGCCGGATCCACGCGTGCCGGCCGTCGTGCGGCATCTCCTCCAGGCCGAAGTTCTTGCGGGCGAACAGGGTCTCCGGGACGTCGAGTTCGGCGCACAGCTCGCCGGTGCGCGGGAACTCGCCCACGAACTCCACGGTCCCCGACAGCTCCACGCCGCGCAGCTCGTCGTAGTCCTCGCCCGAGTCCACCACGATCGCGACCCGCGGGTCCCGCCGCAGGTCGGTCCACCGCTTGCTGCGCACCACCGAGTACAGCCAGACCGAGGTGCCGTCCCAGGCGAACCACAGCGCGCTGACATGCGGGGCCCCGCCCGCCGACACGGTGGCCACCCGGCAGGTGCGCTGGCCGGTGAGGAACTCGTCCAGCTCGCCCGGCGTCATCATGATCTTGCGGCCGCGGCGCTGAGTGACGGTCATGCGTCCCCCTCTTCTCTCACGAAGTGCCAGAGGGTCCGGTGATCCTCTGACATCACGTCAGAAAAGCATGGGTCGTCTTCCGTCCATGCGCAATGGTCGCTACGCTCGCCCGCTCCAGCCGCCGGCGACGAGGAGGAACCGTGCCGTCCCGCGAACAGCTCAGCGAACTCCTCGATCCGGCCAGCACCGTGCTGCTCACCGTCGAGTGCCAGCAGGGTGTCGTCGGCCCGGACAGCGCACTGCCCGAACTCGCCCTGGAGGCACGCCGGTCGGGCGCCCTCGCCAATGTGGCACGGCTCGTGTCCGCCGCCCACGCCGGCGGCGTCCAGGTCATCCACGCCATCGCCGAGCGGCGCCCCGACGGACGCGGCGCCAACCGCAACGCCCGCCTCTTCCGCGCCGCCGAACGGCTGCCCGTCCAGCAGCTGTCCGGCTCCTCGGCGGTGCGGGTGGCGGCCCCCATCGAGGTCGCCGAGGAGGACCTCGTCGTACGGCGGCTGCACGGGCTGTCGCCGATCCAGGGCACCGACGTCGACCCGCTGCTGCGCAACCTCGGCTGCCGCACGCTCGTCGTGGCCGGAGTCTCGGCCAACGTGGCCGTCCCCAACGCCGTCTTCGACGCGGTCAACCGCGGCTACACGGTCGTGGTGCCCTCCGACGCCATCGCGGGAGTGCCCTCCGAGTACACCCCGGCGATGATCCGCAACACCCTCGCCCTGGTCGCCACGGTCGTGACCACGACGGAGGTGCTGGGCTGCCTCGAAGGGCCGCGGCGGGCGGGGATCAGGCCAGCGTGATCGAGTCCCCGCTCACGGTGACGTTCTGGGCCGTGAGACCGGTGGTGGCCGGGCCCTTCTTCACGCTGCCGTCCGTCACGGAGAACTCACTGCCGTGGCAGGGACAGACGATGACACCGTTGGAGATGCTGGAGACCGCACAGCCCTGGTGCGGGCACTTGGTCGAGAAGGCCTTGAAGGTGCCGGAGGCCGGCTGGGTCACCACCACGGACTTGTCCTTGAAGATCTTGCCGCCGCCCTCCGGGATGTCGGCGGTCTTGGCCAGGGCCGTGCCGCCGGAGCCGGACGGGGCGCTCGCGCTCGCGTCGCCGCCGGCCGTACCGCCGTTGCCCGCGTTCGCACCGGCCTGGGTGTCCGAGGAGCTGGAGGAGTTGTCGTCGGAGGATCCGCACGCGGTCAGCGCGACGGCGAGTCCGGCGGCGCCGACCGCCGCCACGACGGTACGCCGGGCCGGCGCCGGGACGGGCTGGAGCGGTTCGCTGGTCGTCATGCTGACGGTTCCCTTCGTTGCGGGCTTTGTGGATCGTCCAGGGGTACGGCGTTCGCGCATGGGTTGTTCAGACGATGTCGAGATCTAAACGCGTTCGAGTTCAGGGCGGGGTAAACCGGAGCTGTCGGTTCGCTGTCGGCCAGTAACCTGGGGCGATGCTCAAGGAAGTGATCGCGACCCGCTTCATCACGCCCCTGCGTGAAGGCGGCTCGCTGCCGGGGCTCGTCGAGGCCGACGACTACGGGACGTACGTCATGAAGTTCACCGGCGCCGGCCAGGGCCGCAAGACACTCGTCGCGGAGGTGCTCTGCGGGGAACTCGCCCGCCGGCTGGGCTTCCGGATGCCCCGCCTGGTCACGATCGGCCTCGATCCGGTGCTGGGTCTCGGTGAGCCCGAGCAGCAGGTGCAGGACCTGCTGCGGGCGAGCGGCGGCACCAACCTCGGCATGGACTTCCTCTCCGGCGCCCTCGGCTTCGACCCGCTCGCCTTCGAGGTGAGCCCCGAGGAGGCCGGACGCGTCCTGTGGTTCGACGCCCTGATCAACAACGTCGACCGGTCCTGGCGCAACCCCAACCTGCTGGTCCGGCAGGGCGAGCTGTGGCTCATCGACCACGGCGCCACCATGATCTGGCACCACAACTGGCCCGGCGCCGACGCCTCCGCCGCCCGCCCCTACGACGCCTCCGACCACGCCCTCGCCCGCTTCCGCCCCGACCTCGCGGGCGCCGCCGCCGAACTCGCCCCCCGGGTCACCGAGGACCTCCTGGCCGAGGTCACCGCGGAGATCCCGGACGTCTGGCTGGCAGGCGAACCCGGCTTCGACACCCCGGACGGGCTCCGGCACGCCTACGCGCGCGTGCTGCGCGCCCGCGCCGCCGACGTCCACACGCGCGTGACGGGAATCGAGGAGGGCAAGTGAGCGACCGCCACATCCACATGGCCGGCTCCGTGGTCGAGCGGCACATCATCCGCGGCAGCGAGGCCAACGACCGGGACGTCTTCGAGTACGCCCTGCTGCGGGTCGTGCCCCGCGTCGAACGCGGCGAGTGCATCAACGCGGGCGTGCTGCTCTACTGCCGCGCCCAGCGGTACGTCGGCGCCCGAACCCACCTCGACGAGGCGCGGCTGCTGGCCCTCGACCCGGGGGCCGACGTGGCCGGGATCCGGGCGGCGCTCGGGGCCGTCGAGCGCGTCTGCGGCGGGGGAGAGGGGGCGGGGCAGGCCGCGGGTGAGGACGCCGGACGGCGTTTCCGCTGGCTCATCGCGCCGCGCTCCACGGTCGTCCAGCCGGGACCGGTGCACACTGGGCTCACCACCGATCCGGCGGCCGAGACCGAGCGGTTGCTCGACCTGCTGGTGAGGTAATGGATCACACCGCAGCCGCGTGACGTTGACACCGGGTGCCATGGCTTCTAGCGTCACGTGCGACGAAGGTACTAAGCGGTCGCTCACCGGGCCGCGGGTTCTCTCAAGGGCGAGGAGAAGCAGCAATGTCCACCACTGAGCAGCGGGTCGCCGTGGTCACCGGCGGAGCGCGGGGCATCGGCGCCGCCACCGCCGTACGACTGGCCGCCGAGGGTCGCGCGGTCGCCGTGATCGACCTCGACGAGGCCGCCTGCAAGGACACCGTGGAGAAGATCACCGCGGCTGGCGGCAAGGCCCTCGCGGTCGGCGCCGACGTCTCCGACGAGGCGCAGGTCGAAGCCGCGATCGCGCGCGTGGCCGAGGAGCTGGGCGCGCCGACGATCCTGGTCAACAACGCGGGCGTGCTGCGCGACAACCTGCTGTTCAAGATGAGCGTCTCCGACTGGGACACCGTTATGAACGTCCACTTGCGCGGCGCCTTCCTGATGTCGAAGGCCGTCCAGAAGCACATGGTCGACGCGGGCTTCGGCCGCATCGTCAACCTGTCCTCCTCCTCGGCGCTCGGCAACCGCGGCCAGGTCAACTACTCCGCCGCCAAGGCGGGTCTGCAGGGCTTCACCAAGACCCTCGCCAAGGAGCTCGGCAAGTTCGGCATCACCGCCAACGCCGTCGCCCCCGGCTTCATCGCCACCGAGATGACCAAGGCCACCGCCGAGCGCGTCGGCATGGGCTTCGAGGACTTCAAGGCCGCGGCCGCCACCCAGATCCCGGTCGCGCGCGTGGGCGAGCCGGACGACATCGCCAACGCCATCGCCTTCTTCACCGGCGAGGCGGCCGGGTTCGTCTCCGGCCAGGTGCTGTACGTCGCCGGCGGCCCCCTCGACTAGCTTCGACCAGGAGTAACGGACATGACTGAACTCTCCGGCAAGGTCGCCGTCGTCACCGGCGCCAGCCGCGGCATCGGCTACGGCGTCGCCGAGGCGCTCGTCGCCCGCGGCGACCGCGTGGCCATCACCGGCCGCAACGAGGACGCCCTGAAGGAGGCCGTCGAGAAGCTCGGTTCCGACCGGGTCATCGGCGTCGCCGGCAAGGCGCACGACCTGGACCACCAGACCGAGGTCGTCGAGCGCACGATGGAGGCCTTCGGCCGCGTCGACTTCCTGGTCAACAACGCCGGCACCAACCCGGTGTTCGGCCCGATCGCCGACCTCGACCTGGACGTGGCCCGCAAGGTCTTCGAGACCAACGTGATCTCCGCCCTCGGTTTCGCGCAGAAGACCTGGCACGCCTGGCAGAAGGAGAACGGCGGCGCCATCGTCAACATCGCCTCTGTCGCGGGCCTCGCGCCCTCGCCCTTCATCGCCGCCTACGGCGTCAGCAAGGCCGCGCTGATCAACCTCACCCAGCAGCTGGCGCACGAGTTCGCGCCGAAGGTGCGGGTCAACGCGATCGCCCCGGCGGTGGTGAAGACCCAGTTCGCCAAGGCGCTGTACGAGGGCCGGGAGGCGGAGGCGGCCGCCGCCTACCCGCTGGCCCGGCTCGGCGTGCCGTCCGACATCGGCGGCGCCGCCGCGTTCCTCACCTCCGAGCAGTCGGACTGGGTCACCGGCCAGACGCTCGTGGTCGACGGCGGCATCTTCCTGAACGCCGGTGTCTCCTGACGAAGTGGTTGCGATTGTAACGATCGGGCACCCGAGGGCGCCGTTTCCTTGACGGAAACGGCGCCCTCGTCGTCGTACGGGAAAGGCATGGGGAAATGACAACGTCGTCATAAAGATGCTGATCAACGGCCCTGTACGAAGCGGGTTGCACCCAAGTCGCACTGCGGTATGGTCTGCCGACCCTTGGTACGGCAGATCGAGGAGCGAGCGCGTGTTCAACCGGAACCGAGGCCTGCGGCAAACGGCGGCCATCGCATCCATATCGACCCTGGTGGCCGGGTGCGGCGTCCTCTCGTCGGACTCCTCCGACAGCACGGGACCGATCACCGTCGGGACGACGAGTGCCCCCAGCACCCTGGACCCGGCGGCGTCCTGGGACCAGTCCTGGGAACTGTTCCGCAACATCTACCAGACGCTGCTCAGCTACCCCGTCGGCGCGACCACCCCGCAGCCGGACGCCGCCGACAACTGCCGCTTCACCGACAGGTCGAACACGACGTACAGATGCGAGCTGCGGCCGGGCCTGAAGTTCTCCGACGGGCACGCCCTCGACGCCGCCGCCGTCAAGTACTCCATCGACCGCATCCGGAAGATCAACCTCAACGGCGGTCCCGCCGGGCTCCTCGGCAGCCTCGACCGGGTGCAGGCACTGGGTGACACGGAGGTCGTCTTCCACCTCAACCAGCCCGACGCCACCTTCCCCTTCGTGCTCGCCACCCCCGCGATGTCCATCGTGGATCCGGCGAAGTACCCGGCCGCAGCCCTGCGCAAGGACGACAAGGTCGACGGCTCGGGGCCGTACACGCTGCAGTCGTACGAGGACGGCAAGAAGGCCGAACTCGTCCGGAACGGCAGCTACAAGGGCTACGCCGACCGCAAGAACGACGCGGTGACCATCCGCTACTACCGCGAGTCGGCCCCGATGGTCTCCGACCTGCGCAAGGGCACCCTCGATGTCGCCTTCCGCGGACTGGACGCCGACGACATCGTCGACCTGCAGAAGCACGACGCGAACGGCAAGCTCCAGATCAACGAGGGCGCCGGCATCGAGATCAACTACCTGGTGTTCAACCCCAAGGACCCCTGGGCCGGCAACACCGCGGTCCGCAAGGCCGTCGCCCAGCTCGTCGACCGGGGCGCGATCGCGCACAAGGTCTACAAGGACACCGTCGAGCCGCTGTACTCCATGGTCCCGAAGGGGCTGACCGGCCACACCACCGACTTCTTCGACGACTTCGGCAGCCCCAGCGTCACCAGGGCCCGCCAGATCCTCACCGACGCCGGCATCAAACAGCGCGTCCCGCTCACCCTCTGGTACACCACCGACCGCTACGGCTCCTCCACGGGGCTGGAGTTCGCCGAGCTCAAGCGCCAGCTGGAGGCCTCCGGCCTGTTCACGGTCACCCTCAAGAGCCGGCCCTGGAAGACGTATGTGACCGGCTACCAGAAGGGTGAGTACCCGGTGTTCGGGCGCGGCTGGTTCCCCGACTTCCCCGACCCGGACAACTTCATCGCCCCGTTCGTCGGCGACCAGAACGCGCTCGGCACGCCCTATCCGGCCCCCGAGATCACCGGGCGGCTGCTGCCCGAGTCCCGCCGGCAGAGCGACCGCGCCGACGTCGTGCAGGAGTTCGAGAGGGCCCAGCAGGTCCTCGTCCGCGACGCCCGGCTGCTGCCGCTGTGGCAGGGCAAGCAGTACGTCGCCGCCAGCGACGACATCTCCGGCGCGGAGCAGGCGCTGGACCCGTCGACGATCATGATGATGTGGCAGCTGTACCGCAAGACCAGCTGGTAGGCGGGGTACTTCGGCCATCGGCGGGCCGTTGTCAGTGGTCGCCTGTAGGTTCTGAGTCCTGGAAGTGACCGCACGCCGTTTTCCGCACATCGTAAGGACGTTGACGTGACCGACATCGCCATGCTGCCCGAGTCCTGGCGCGGGGTTCTGGGCGACGAACTGCAGCAGCCCTACTTCAAGGAGCTGACGGAGTTCGTCGAGGAGGAGCGGGCGCGCGGTCCCGTCTACCCGCCGCGCGAGGAGGTCTTCGCCGCTCTGGACGCCACGCCCTACGACAAGGTGAAGGTCCTCGTCCTCGGCCAGGACCCGTACCACGGCGAGGGCCAGGGCCACGGGCTGTGCTTCTCGGTCCGCCCGGGCGTCCGGATCCCGCCGTCGCTGCGCAACATCTACAAGGAGATGCACGAGGAGCTGGGCACCCCCGTCCCGGACAACGGCTATCTGCTGCCGTGGGCCGAACAGGGCGTTCTGCTGCTGAACGCGGTGCTCACGGTCCGCTCCGGCGAGGCCAACTCGCACAAGGGCAAGGGCTGGGAGAAGTTCACCGACGCGGTGATCCGCGCGGTGGCCGAGCGGCCCGACCCGGCGGTCTTCGTCCTGTGGGGCAACTACGCGCAGAAGAAGCTGCCGCTGATCGACGAGACACGGCACGTGGTGGTCAAGGGCGCGCACCCCTCCCCGCTGTCCGCGAAGAAGTTCTTCGGCTCGCGCCCGTTCACGCAGATCAACGAGGCGGTCGCGGCGCAGGGCCACGAGCCGATCGACTGGACCATCCCGAACCTCGGCTGAGCACCGCCGGGCCGGTTCCGCGCCGAGCCGGCCCGGTGCCGCCTGCCCGTGATCGCCCGTGCCCGGGGTTAGCGTCGACCGGGACAGCCGACGAGTGGGCGGAGTGCACGGTGGCCAAGGGACCGGAGCAGACGGCGTCGGACGCCGTGATGTCACGGATCGGGCAGGTCGTGATCCTGCAGCACGCGGGCGACCGCGAGGAGGCCCGGGACCGCTTCCTCGCCCTGTGGGCGGAGATCGGCGAGGACGGCGACCCGCTGCACCGCTGCACCCTGGCCCACTACCTGGCCGACGCCCAGGACGACCCGGCCGACGAACTGGCCTGGGACCTGCGGGCGTTGACGGCGGCGGAGGAGCTGACGGGTGAGCGGCCCGCCGAGCACGAGAGCGCGCTCGCGGTCCGCGCCCTCTATCCCTCGCTGCACCTCAACCTGGCGGCCGACTACGTCAAGCTCGGCCGGGGCGGCGCCGCCCGCACCCACCTCCACCGGGCGCGCACGGCCGCCGCGACCCTCGCCCATGACAGTTACGGCGACGGGGTACGGGCGGCCATCACCCGGCTGGAGCTGCGCCTCGGCGAGGACGGCTCCGGCGAGACGGGCTGGTGGGGGCCGCCCCGGCAGCGGCCCTGAGCGCACCGTGCCGGGCTCACCGCCCGTACGCCTGCCGGCAGATCACCGACTCAGGGCTGTCCGCCCGCCAGCCCCCGTACCGCTTGCCCAGGGCGCACACGTCGGCCTGGCTCTTGGGGACCGACCCGGTCACGTCGGGGATCTCGATGCCGGGCTGCTGCCCGTGCCGCGGCCTGGGATGCGTGGGCCGCGGGTGCGAGCGGGGTGCGGCCGGCCGGTCGACCGGGGCGGGCCCGCGCGCCGGGTTCCGGTGCCGCTGAGGTGTCCTCGGCTCCGCGCTCCGGGACGGGCCGATCATCTCCAGGGCCTCCCGGGCCGGCGCCTGCACGATCTGTGGCTCCCCCTCACCGTCCGGGCGCGGGGCCGGCCGCTGGGAGGGGGTCGGCGCCGACGGGACGGGCAGGGGCGGGCGCTGGACGGTCACACAGCCGGACAGGGCCATGACGGCCACGGTGACCAGGAGCGTTGCGGTGGTCGTCGTTCGATGCACCCGCGCAACAATGGCGTCCGCGACGGCCCGGCGGGCAGCGGATGAGCGCAGGATGCCCCGCACGGGTGATCTCCCGCCCCTTATGGCGGGCTCGGGGGCGTCCGGGCTGACGTCAGTCCCCGGTGGCGCCGTCGACGCGCTCGCGGATCAGGTCGGCGTGGCCGTTGTGCCGGGCGTACTCCTCGATCATGTGGGTGTAGATCCAGCGCAGGTTGAACTGCTCACCGGTGCGCCTGCTGCGGCCCTTGGACAGGTCGTCCAGGCCGAAGCGGGCCGCGTTCCCACGGGCGGCCTCGATCTCGGCCTGCCAGGTGGCGTGCGCCTCCGCCCAGGTGTCCGCCTCGGTGAGATGGAACTCCCCGTCCGGGTCCTCGTCGCTGTAGTAGATCGGCCCGGCGTCCTCGCCCACGAGGACCGAGCGGAACCAGCCGCGCTCCACCTCCGCCATGTGCCGCACCAGCCCCATCAGGGACAGCTCGGACGGCTCCACCGCGGCCGTCCGGAGCTGGGCGTCGGTCAGTCCCTCGCACTTCCAGGCCAGGGTCTGCCGGTGGTAGTCCAGCCAGCCCTCCAGCATGCTGCGCTCGTCGGCGGCGGTCGCGGGTTCACGGCGTTCGGTCGTCATGGCCGCATCCTTTCCCAACGCCCGTGGACCCACCACCGAATTCCTCTACGGCTCCCGGCGCGCTCGGCCGGCATCGAGGCCGCCTCACCGGCCCTGGGGCGGCGCCGTGGCCGCCGTATGCTTCCGGCAGGACCACGGCTAAGGAGAGCGCCCCGTGAAGGTCGGCTGCATCGGACTCGGTGACATCGCGCAGAAGGCCTATCTCCCGGTGCTCGCCTCGCTGGCCGGGGTCGAGCTGCATCTGCAGACCCGGACGCCCGCGACGCTCGACCGGGTCGGCGACAGCCTGCACCTTCCGCGGGACCACCGGCACGCGACCCTGGACGCGCTGCTCGCCCAGGACCTCGACGCCGCCTTCGTGCACGCGCCGACCGTGGCGCACCCGGAGATCGTCGCGCGGCTGCTGGAGGCGGGCGTACCGACGTACGTCGACAAGCCGCTCGCCTATCAACTCGCCGACTCCGAGCGGCTGGTGGCGCTCGCCGAGGAGCGCGACGTCAGCCTGGCCGTCGGGTTCAACCGGCGGTTCGCGCCCGGGTACGTCCAGTGCGCCGACCATCCGCGCGAGCTGATCCTCATGCAGAAGAACCGCATCGGGCTGCCGGAGGAGCCGCGCTCGATGATCCTCGACGACTTCATCCACGTCGTCGACACCCTGCGCTTCCTGGTGCCCGGTCCGGTCGACGACGTGACCGTCCGGGCCCGCGTCGAGGACGGTCTGCTCCACCACGTCGTGCTGCAGCTGTCCGGCGACGGCTTCACCGCGCTCGGCGTGATGAACCGGCTCAGCGGTTCCGCCGAGGAGATCCTGGAGGTGTCCGGGCAGGACACCAAGCGTCAGGTGCTCAACCTCGCCGAGGTCGTCGACCACAAGGGCCAGCCCACCGTGCGCCGGCGCGGCGACTGGGTGCCGGTCGCCCGGCAGCGCGGCATCGAACAGGCCGCGCTGGCCTTCCTGGACGCGGTGCGCGCGGGCAAGGTGCTCAGCGCCCGGGACGCGCTGGCGACTCATGAACTGTGCGAGCGGGTGGTACGTGCGGTTGTGGAGCGGGCCGCCTGAGCCGTACGGCCCGCAGGCCCTCGGCCGCGCACCACAGCGCGAGGACGACGAGGGAGCCGTGCACCGGCCAGTCGCCGTAGCGGACGTACGGGGTGACACCGTGCGCCAGCGGGATGTCGTACACCATGGCCTCGCTGTCGCTGGTCCCCGCCCACGAGCCGATCCGCTCCCCGCTCGGCCCGTACACCGCCGAGACGCCCGTCAGGGTCGCGTGCACCATCGGGCGGCCGGTCTCCGCGGCCCGCAGGGCGGCCAGTGAGGCGTGCTGCTCGGGGGCCCAACTGTGCTGGAAGGACGATGTCGAGGACTGCGCCACCAGGACGTCGGCGCCGTCCTCTGCGAGATGACGGCTCATGTCGGGGAACGCCGACTCGAAGCAGACCATCGGGCCGACGCGCAGACCGTGGCCGACGTTCATCACGACCTGCTCGGTGCCCCGCCTGCGGTCCTCGCCCGCCGCCTTGCCCACGGAGGTCGCCCAGCCGAGGAACCTGCGGGCCGGTATGTACTCGCCGAACGGTACGAGCCGCATCTTGTCGTAGCGGTCACCGGTCAGGCCGTTCGGGCCGACGAGCACCGAACTCTTGTAGATGCCGGGCTTGTCGGAGCGGCGCGCGTCGACGTTGACGAGGATGTCCGCCCCGGTCGCGCGGGACAGCGCCGCGATCCGCCGCGCCAGGTCGGGCCGGTCGCCCAGGTCGTAGCCGACGCTGCTCTCGCCCCAGACGATCAGGTCGAGGTGCCGTCCGACGAGTTGCCGGGTCAACTGCTCCTCGCGGGCGAAGCGCTGGTCGGCGCCCTCGACGACACCGGCCTGCACGACGGCCATCCGCACCCGGCCGTCGGTGTCGGGGCGCGGTGACCACACCCAGGCCGCGGAGGTCGCGGCGGCCGTCGCGACGATCCCCGCGACCGCCGGCACCCGGGACTCGCGCACCGACACCAGAACGGCGAGGGAGACGTTGACGGCCACCACGAGGAAGCTCAGCAGCCACACCCCGCCGACGGAGGCCAGCCGCAACGCCGGCTCCACCTGCCACTGACTGGAACCGAGCATGCCCCACGGCCCGCCGAGACCCTGCCAGGACCGCACCAGCTCCACCATCAGCCAGCCCGACGGCAGCACGACCAGCGCGGCCAGACCGCGCCCCGGCCCGGGCACTCCGCTCAGAAATCGCCGCACAAGCCAGCCCCACGGCGCCCACAGCGCGCCCAGGAGGGCGCCGATGACGAAGATGAACACGTTCAGGCTGGGAAAGAGCCAGTGGTGCACCGCCACCATATAGCCGAACCCGCCGGCCCAGCCGTCGTACGCGGCCCGCTTTCCCGTCGGTGCGGAGCGGATCAGCACGATCCAGGGGACGAGAGCGACGTACGCGAACCACCACCAAGAGGGCGCGGGGAACGCGAACACGGGCAGGGCGCCGGCCAGCGCGGCGAGGGAGGAGCGCCGCCAGGGGGAGGCGAGCCATTCACCGAAGTTCCTCATGGAAGGCCTCCCTACCCACTGGTGGCTCCAGTGTGCGTGCTTTCGGTGATCCGGAACAGATGATCCGGACCACAGGCCTGATCAGCCGGTGGTCCGCTCGGGCATACGCCGCCACTTCTCCTGTACGACGACCTCGCGCAACCGCCAGCCGTCGGACGTCCTCAGCAGACCGAACGCGTAGCGCCCGCCGCACACGAAGTCGGGAGCGGCCCCCTCGGCGTCGAACCGCATGGGGTTGACGTAGTCGGCCCGCACCCGCGCGGTGTCCCCGGCGTCCTGGTCCAACGTCCCGAACCGCACCCGTCGGTTGACGATCAGATGCTGGCGCATCGGAAACAGCCGCATGCTCTCGGCGAGCCACGCGGCGACCTTCCCCGCCTCGCCCTCGACACCGCCGGCCGAGCGGTAGTCGGCGCGTCCGTCGGGCGTGAACAGCGCCCGGTACGCCTCCCAGTCACCGTCGTCCACGGCCGCCGCGTAGTCGGTGACCACCTCGTCGACGGCCAGTCGGTCCATCACGGTCGCGAGCTCCACGCGCTGCGTCATCGGTTCAGTGTTGGGCATCGGGAATGCCGGGCCAAGGGGCGCGAGGTGACAATCGGGCGTCGAACCGCCATCGTCACGCGCCTGATTGGCCGGTCAGAGGGGCGGCGGAGGGCGTCGGGGACGGGGCTCCGCGGGGGAAATACGGATGCGGGTGCCACACGGCCGTCCCTAGGCTGGCCCGACGGTGGAGACGAGGCGGCGTTCTTCCGGCCGCCGGCGGAGGGGAGACGTGCGGGGTATGACGAGTCGACTGTTCGCGATCTGCTTCAACGCCGCCCGGCCGTCGGATCTGGCGCGGTTCTGGTCCGGCGTCCTGGACTGGGAGTTGGCCGACGGCCCGGACGACGGCGCCGAGGTCCTGCCCCGTGACGGCGCCGGGTTCCGCATCCGTTTCCTGCCGAGCCGGGAGCCCAGGTCCGGCCGGAACCGGGCGCACTTCGACCTGACGAGCGTCTCGCCGGAGGGGCAGCGGCAGACGGTGGCCAGAGCGCTGGAACTCGGCGCGTACCACATCGACGTCGGCCAGGGCCCGGAGGACGAGCATGTGGTGCTCGCCGATCCCGAGGGCAACGAGTTCTGTGTGATCGAGGCGGGCAACAGGTTCCTCGCCGACACCGGTGTCATCGGAGCGCTGGCCTGCGACGGTACGCAGGAGGTCGGCTACTTCTGGAGCGAGGCGCTGCGGTGGCCGCTGGTATGGGACCAGGACCAGGAGACGGCGGTCCAGTCGCCGACCGGCGGTACGAAGATCACCTGGGGTGGTCCTCCGGTGGCGCCGAAGACGGGCCCGAACCGGCTGTATCTCGAACTGGCCCTCCCCGCGGACGCCGACTGGGAGACGGAGCGCGACCGCCTGGTCTCGCTCGGCGCGAAGCACACCGACACCGGCGTGGGCGACGACGGCCGGGTGCTGATGCTCGACCCCGACGGCAACGAGTTCTCCGTGCGGAGGTCCCTCTAGAAGGCATCCCTGGCCCTGACCGTGCCGGGCGACCGGACCTCCGGGGACGCCCCATGGAGCTTCGAACACACTAGGCTGATCGATGATCGATCACTTCGGCCGAGGAGCTGTCATGGCACGTCCCGTCACGGTGGTCACCGGAGGCAGTAGGGGAATCGGCGCCGCGACCTGCTTGCGGCTCGCGGCGGACGGCCACGACGTGGTGATCGGGTACGTCCGCGATGCCGACGCGGCCGGGGAGGTGGCCGTGGGCGTGCGCGAGGCCGGCGGACGTGCCGTCACGGTGCGGGTCGACGTGTCCGTCGAGGCGGACGTCGAGCGCCTCTTCGAGACGGCGGAAGGCGAACTCGGGCCGGTGACAGGGCTGGTGAACAACGCCGGTGTGACCGGGCTGCTGGGCCGGCTCGCCGACACGGACGCGGCGACGCTGCGACGGGTCGTCGACGTCAACCTCCTCGGCACGCTGCTGTGTTCACGCAGGGCCGCACAGCTGATGACGGCCCGGGGGAGCGGCGCCATCGTGAACGTGTCCTCGGGCGCCGCCACGCTCGGCAGCCCCGGCGAGTACGTGCACTACGCGGCGGCCAAGGCAGGCGTGGACGCGCTGACCCTGGGGCTGGCGAAGGAACTCGGGCCGGACGGCATCCGCGTCAACGCCGTCGCTCCCGGCGCGATCGACACCGAGATGCACGCGGCGATGGGCGATCCCGACCGGGCGCGGCGCATGGCGGCGACGATTCCGCTGCGGCGGCCGGGACGGGCCGAGGAGATCGCCGCGGCCATCGCGTGGTTGCTGTCACCGGAGGCGTCGTACACGACGGGTGCCGTGTTGCGCGTGGCGGGCGGACGCTGACGAGACCGGCCCGGTACGCGGCAGGAGCGGCGTGCCACACCTCGCACCCGGCTCTCGCGCCGCGGGCCTACGCGGCCTCGATGACGTCGGCCCGGATGGCCTCGGCCCACTCGACCACCAGCAGCTCGTACTCCACGCGCTCCTGAGCCGACAGGGAACCGCCCGCACGCAGCCAGAGCGCCCGGATCTGCTCGTTCACCTCGGCGGCAGACCGCACGGAACCAGGGGCAATGGATTCGCGGGACATGCGGACAAGCCTAGGGGCAAGCACTGACAGTGCGCTACCGGACGGCTACACATCCCGTATGTGATGGGTCACGGTTCCATGATCGCGACGCCTTTACTGACTGGGCGGTCAGTCAGCCGACTCCGCGGCGTGCGGGCTGAGCACACCCATGGTCACCAGGGCGATGATGACTATCCCGAGGGCGACCCGGTACCAGACGAACGGCATGAAGCTCTTGGTGGAGATGAACTTCATGAACCAGGCGATCACGGCGTATCCGGAGGCGAACGCGATCACCGTCGCGAACAGCGTCGGCCCCCACGACACATGGTCGCTCTCCATCGCATCCTTGACCTCGAACAGTCCGGAGGCCAGGACCGCGGGGATCGCGAGGAGGAAGGAGTAGCGCGCCGCGGCCTCGCGCTTGTACCCCATGAACAGGCCGCCGCTGATCGTCGCTCCGGAGCGGGAGACGCCGGGGACGAGGGCCATGGACTGGCAGATGCCGTAGATCAGCCCGTCCTTCACACCCAGGTTCTCCAGCGTCTTGCGCTGCTTGGGCGCCCGGTGCCTGCCCCCGGTCTCGTCGCGAGCCGCCAGCCGGTCCGCGACGCCTATGACCACGCCGATGGCGATCAGCATGGTCGCGGTGATCCGCAGGTCCCGGAACGGCCCCTCGATCTGGTCCTTGAACAACAGGCCGAGCACGCCGATCGGGATCGAGCCGACGATCACCAGCCAGCCCATCTGCGCGTCGTGGTCCCCCCGCCACTTCTTGCTGACCAGTGAGCGCGCCCACGCGGAGACGATCCGGCCGATGTCCTGGCGGAAGTAGATCAGCACGGCCGCCTCGGTGCCGATCTGGGTGATCGCCGTGAAGGCCGCGCCGGGGTCCTTCCAGCCGGAGAAGGCCGCGGTCAGCCGCAGATGCGCGCTGGAGGAGACGGGCAGGAACTCGGTCAGCCCCTGGACGAGCCCGAGGATGAGGGATTCAAACCAAGACATGAAGGTACGGCGTCCAAGTGCTCGTCGTGGCAGGCGCGACGGAACGTCACGCCGCAGGGCGTGGTGATCACGGGTGTGCGGGGAAGCCTATCGGGGCGACCCGCCGCGCTCTGCGACGGGTGCCCCGCCCCCGGTCGCGGGTGGTTGACCCGGTGCGGGGGCGGAGCTTACGTTTCCGGAGAGGAGAAAGCGCTTGCTGCGAGGTCTCCCGGTAAGGCCGCCGTCCCCGGAGGAGTGCTGATCGCGTCCATGCCCACGCCCGACACCCATCCCCGCTCGGCGCCCTTCGCCGGCCGCCGCATCCGGGCCGCCCTCGTCGGCATCGGCGCCATCGGACGGGGCTCCCACCTGCCCGCCCTGGCCAGGCTCGCCGAGGAGGGCGAGACGGAGCTGGTGGCGGCGGTTGACATCGATGCCACGGCCGTCGAGGAGTTCAGCCGGGCGAACGGGATCCCGCACGCCTTCACCGACCTGGAGCGGATGCTGCGCGAGCAGCGCCCCGACCTGGTGAGCATCTGCACCCCGCCGACCCTGCACCGCGACCAGAGCATCGCCGCACTGCGCGCCGGAGCGTGGGTGTGGTGCGAGAAGCCGCCGGTGCCGACGCTCGCCGACTACGACGCCGTGGAGGCCGAGGAGGGCGAGCACGGCGGCCCGTACGCCTCGATCGTCTTCCAGCACCGCTTCGGTTCCGGCACCCGGCACGTACGGCGGCTGCTCGCCGGGGGAGCGGTGGGCCGGCCGCTGGTCGCGCACTGCCAGACGACCTGGTACCGGGACACCGCCTACTATGCCGTGCCCTGGCGCGGCCGCTGGGAGACCGAGGGCGGAGGCCCGGCGATGGGCCACGGCATCCACCAGATGGACCTCCTGCTGGACCTGCTCGGGCCGTGGAGCGAGGTGCGCGCGATGGCCGGGCGCCTGGTGCACGACGTGGAGACCGAGGACGTCTCCACCGCCCTGGTCCGCTTCGAGAGCGGCGCCATGGCGACGGTCGTCAACAGCGTGCTGAGCCCCGACGAGGTCAGCCGGATCCGCGTCGACTGCGAGCGCGCCACCGTCGAGCTGACCCACCTCTACGGGCACTCCAACGCGGACTGGCGCATCACCCCGGCTCCGGGTGTGCCCGGCGAGGAGGCCGCCGGCTGGCAGGACTTCGGCGCGGACGTGCCCAGTTCGCACCTGGAGCAGCTGCGGGAGCTCGTCGCGAGCATGCGGGCAGGCGAGCGGCCGCGCAGCAGTGGCGCCGACGGGCGGACGAGCCTGGAGCTGATCGCCGCGCTGTACAAGTCGGCGTTCACCGACACGACCGTGAGGGCCGGCGAGATCGGCCCCGGTGACCCGTTCCACTCGGCGATGCACGGCGGCGTGCCCCGCTGGGCTCCCGTCGCCGCCGTCTCCCAGGAGGTGTCCGCATGAGCGCCCTGCGCCTCGTCCACGCCCACGGCGACCGCATCACGGTCAGCGAACCGGCCACCGGTGTCGAGCTGTTGAGCTACGTCTACGCCCCGGAAGCCGCGTGGGAGGCCCCGAAGCCGTACCTCCACCCGATCCGCACCCTCGCCGGTGACGTCGTCACCGACTACCGGCCCAACGACCACCGATGGCACAAGGGCCTGCAGCTGACCGCCTCGCACCTGTCGGGCGCCAATCTGTGGGGCGGCAACTCCTACGTCCACGGCGAGGGTTATCTCGAACTCCCCGAACGTGTCGGCTCGATGGCGCACGTGGCCTTCGACGAGGTGGCCGTCCACGACGACCGGGTGGTCATCGCCGAACGGCTCACCTGGCACCCGCACGGCGGCGAGCTGTGGGCCGACGAGGAGCGCCGTGTCGAGATCCACGACGTCGACCGGGAGTCCGGTTCCTGGGCGCTGACCTGGTCCAGCGCCATCACCAACCGCCGTGAGGAGCCGCTGCGGTTCGGCAGCCCGACCACCGCGGGACGCGAACTCGCGGGCTACACCGGCCTGTTCTGGCGCGGCCCGCGCGCCTTCCGGGACGGGCGGATCATCGGCCCGGACCGCGAGGGACCCGGTCTGATGGGGGAGCAGGCGCCCTGGCTCGCGTACTCCGGTGAGCACGACGGCACCGACGGCCACGCGACCCTCGTCTTCGCGCACGCCCCCGAGAACGACCACCTCGGCAGCGGAGGCGCCCACCCGGCCCACTGGTTCGTCCGCAACGACCCGTTCGCCGCCGTGGCCCCCTCCTGGGCCTTCTACGACGAACTCGAACTCGCCCCCGGCGACACGCTCTCCCGCCGCTACCGCGTCGTCGTGGCGGACGGGGCCTGGGAGCGGGAGGAGATCGCCAAGTACCTGGAGGCGCACCCGTGGTGAACGCCGGCGGATTCACCGGACTGCCCGGAGGGGTGGCGGTGTCGCACCTGTCCGTCTACGACTGGCCGGCCGACGACGGGGTCTGCGGCGGAACTCCCCATATGCATCTGACCTGTTCGGAGGCGTACGTCGTCACCGGCGGCCGGGGCGCGGTGCAGACGCTCACGACGTCCGGGTACGAGGTCACGCCCCTCGAGCCCGGCACGGTCGCCTGGTTCACACCGGGCACCATCCACCGCCTGGTCAACGAGGACGAGTTGCGCATCACGGTCCTGATGCAGAACAGCGGCCTGCCGGAGGCGGGGGACGCGGTCCTCACCCTGCCCCCGAAGTACCTGGCCGACCCGGAGACGTACGCCGCGGTGACGCGCATCCCGGCTCACGCTCCGGAGGAGGAACGCGAACGGATCGCCCGGACCCGCCGCGACCTGGCCCTGGAGGGCTACCGCAGGCTGCGCGAGGCGACCGGCCCGGAGTCCCTGGCCGCCTTCCACCGAGCCGCCGCGGCCCTGGTCCGCCCCCGGCTGTCCGAGTGGCGAGAACGCTGGCGGGCCGGCGCACAGGCGGCAGCGGCGGCCACGGGCGAGCAACTGGCCCGACTGGAGAAGGGCGACGTCAGCCACCTCACCGAGGCCGTCGTCCGGGCCGAACTGCCCTCGGAGTACGGCACATTCGGGATGTGCGGTCGACTGAACGTCTACCCGGGGCCGTGACCGGGCGCCCCGATCACCCGGCGGGTAGCCTGGAGGCGTCGGCTGGGTCCAGCGTCGGGAGGCCCGATGAAGTACGTCGTGTTCTACGAGTCGGCCGACGACCTGGCCGCGAAGGCTCCCGCCCACTTCGCCGCGCACGCGGCCCGCTACCAGGAGTTCGTCGAGCGCGGTGAGCTGCTGATGATCGGCCCCTTCGCCAACCCCCAGGAAGAGGGCTCGATGGCCGTCTTCACCACGCGCGCGGCGGCCGAGGACTTCGTCGCAGGCGATCCCTTCGTCCTGCACGGCGTGGTCAGGTCCTGGTTCATCCGGGAGTGGAACGAGGCCCTCGTCCCGTCCTGACCTCTGCCGGGGCTCCCGGTCCTAGGCCGCCGTCGGGCTAGGCCGCCGTCGGGCCCGAGACCGTCCAGCCCTCGGCCTGGGGGTGTGCGGTCAGGTCCTCGTGGTGGACCGGGGTGCCGCAGGACTGGCAGGTGACGACGGGGATCAGTTCGTTGCCGCAGGTGTGCTCGACCACCATCGGGAGGTCGGTGCCGTTGCGGAGGTGGCGGTCGCCCCACTCCTTCAAGGTCATCAGGACCGGCTCCAGCTCCAGGCCCGCCTGCGTCGGCCGGTACTCGAAGCGCTGCGGGCGTTCGCTGTAGGCGCGCCTGGTCAGGACCCCGGCGTCCACCAGGCGGCGCAGGCGGGTGGCGAGGACGTCGCGCGGGGCGCCGATGTTGCGTACCAGTTGGTCGAAACGGCCGTTGCCCAGGCACACCTCCCGCAGGACGAGCAGGGAGTACTTCTCGCCGACGATCGCGAGCGCGTCGGCGATCGAGCAGGGGCGCGGGTCCTTGGGTGCTGCCATGGAGCCCAGTCTAGGGGAGGGTTTGATTTTCCAACTCACGGAGCTATGGTGAGTTTGGATTTCCTACTCACTGGTAGGGCTCGCTAGTAGGGCTCACTGGTCAGGACTCAATGGTCAGTCACTGGTCAGGACTCACTGGTAGGCCCATCCGCCGACCCCGCCGTGGAGGCCGCATCATGCGTGACGCAGTCATCGTCGAAGCCGTACGCACCCCGATCGGCAAGGGCAAGCCGGGCGGCGCCCTCGCGCACGTGCCCCCCGTCGAACTCCTCGCCCACACCCTGCGCACGCTCGTCGACCGCGCCGGCGTCGACCCGGCGCTGATCGACGACGTCATCGGCGGCACCGTCGACCAGGTCGGCGAACAGGCCATGAACACCACCCGCTACGCCGTCCTGTCGGCGGGCTTCCCGGACACGGTCCCGGCGACCACCGTGGACCGCCAGTGCGGCTCCTCCCAGCAGGCCGTCCACTTCGCCGCCCAGGGCGTCATCTCAGGCGCCTACGACCTCGTCGTGGCCTGCGGGGTGGAGTCCATGAGCCGCGTGCCGATGTGGTCGAACGTGCCCGCGGGCAAGGACCCCTTCGGTCCCGGTGTCGCGGAGCGCTACCCGGAGGGACTCGTCCCGCAGGGCATCAGCGCCGAACTGATCGCCGCCAAGTGGTCGATCGGCCGCGAGCAGATGGACGCCTTCGCCGTCGCCTCCCACCGCAAGGCCGCCGACGCCTGGAACAACGGCCTCTTCGACGCCGAGGTCGCCCCCTTGGAGGGCGTCACGCGCGACGAGTGCGTGCGCCCCGGCAGCACGACCGAGATCCTCGCCGGCCTGAAGCCGGCCTACTACGACCCCGGTTTCGCCGAGCGCTTCCCGCAGATCGAGTGGAACGTCACCGCGGGCAACGCCAGCCCCGTCAACGACGGCGCCTCCGCCGTCCTCATCACGTCCAGCGAGACCGCGGCCCGCCTCGGCCTGCGCCCGCTCGCCCGTCTGCACAGCTTCGCCGTCACCGGCTCCGACCCCCTGCTGATGCTCACCGGTGTGATCCCGGCGACCGAGAAGGTCCTGCGCAGGGCTGAACTCACCCTCGACGACATCGACCTGTTCGAGGTCAACGAGGCGTTCTCCAGCGTCGTCCTGGCCTGGCAGCAGGAGACCGGGGCCGATCTCGCCAAGGTCAACGTGCATGGCGGCGCCATCGCCCTCGGCCACCCGCTCGGTGCGAGCGGCACCCGTCTGACGACCACCCTGGTGCACGCCATGCGCGCGCGTGGCGCCCGTTACGCCCTGCAGACCATGTGCGAGGCGGGCGGACTGGCCAACGCGATGATCCTGGAAGGCCTGTAGGAGTCAGGCCCCGCGCAGATGGTGCCGCTTGCGCCAGGCCACCACCGCCCCCGCCACCGTCGGCAGGGCGATGGCGGCCAGCGCGATCAGGAAGAGCGGCGAGGTCGGGGCCGAGGCACGGGCTCCGGCGACGACATAGGCGGCCGTGTTCGGGATCGAGCCCAGCGCGGTCGCCACCAGGAAGGGCGTCCAGCGCATGCGCGAGACGGACGCGCAGTAGTTGACGCCCCAGAAGGGAAGCCCGGGGAACAGCCGCGCCGCGAGCATCGAGCGCATCCCGTGTCGGCTCAACTGGCCGTCCGCCGCCTTCAGCAACCGCCCGCGCAGCAGCGGCCGCAGGGCGTCCTGGCCCAGCACCCGGCCCAGCCCGAAGGCGATCCCGGCACCCAGCACGGTGCCCGCCATCGACGTGGCCAGCCCGAGCGCGGAGCCGAACAGCGCCCCGGCGGCCAGATTGAGCAGCGGGCGCGGTACGAACGCCACCGTGCACAGCCCGTACGCCACGGCGAACACGAGGGCCGCCGTCATGCCTCCCAACTGCGGTGGCCAGCCGTCCGCGAGCAGCTTCTGCGGCTCGAACAGCAGCACGCTCGCCCCGGCCGCGGTCAGCAGCGCGACCAGCAGCGACAGCCGCGCCCAGGGCGACAGCAGCACTCTGCCGAGGCGTGCGAGCGGTGGGACGGGCGCGGCGACGGCGGCTACGGGCACCGGAACGGCGAGTTCCGCGCCGGCGGCGACCACGGGCGCGGGAACACTGAGCTCCGTGGCGGCGGCCCGGGGAGAGGCCGTGGCGGTGCCCCCAGAGCGGGTGTGGGCATCGAGCATCCGGCGACACTAACCGACGGATGTGTGTGATCGCCGTATGGTTCGTCTTATGAGCGTCACAGATGCGGTCGCCACGGGTGTGCCGTTCAGCACACTCGCCGACACCGTGCTGGAGCGGCTCACCGCGACCTACGCGCCCGCCGCCGATCCGGAACGGGCGGCGCCCATGCGCGCGTACATGAAGGACGTGGCCCCCTTCCTCGGCCTCACCACGCACGTGCGCCGCGCCCTGTCCCGCACCGTCGTCGCCGGCCTGCCCCGCCCCGACGAGGGCGACTGCACCGCGATCGCCCTGCGCTGCTGGCAGTTGCCCGAACGCGAGTACCATTACTTCGCCGTCGACTATCTGCGCCGCCACGCGCGCGTGTGCTCCTCGGGCTTCCTCCCGGTGGCCCGGCACCTGATCGCCACCACCTCCTGGTGGGACACCGTCGACCTGCTCGCCGCGCACGTCGTGGGCGCCCTGGTCGCCGCCGATCCCGCGCTCAAGGCGGACATGGACGCCTGGATCGTCGACGACGACCTGTGGATCGCCCGCACCGCCCTGCTCCACCAGCTCCGCTACAAGGAACGCACCGACACCGAACGCCTCTTCACCTACTGCCTGCGCCAGTCCGGCCACTCCGACTTCTTCGTCCGCAAGGCGATCGGCTGGTGCCTGCGCGAGTACGCCAAGACCGACCCGGAGGCGGTACGGGCCTTCCTGGCACGCGAGCGTGGGCGGTTCGCGCCGCTGTCGGTGCGGGAGGCGCTGAAGAACATCGGGGCCTGAACGCCCTTCCTGCGCGGGCGCCCTGAAAAACCATTCGACGCCGGACAGGGCGTGGGCGATGATCGATCACATGTTCCGGCACGCCTTCCTCCTCGCAGCATCCGCAGTCGCGGATGCGCCGAAGGCTGCCGTCCTGATCCTCCTGGCCGCAGTCGACGGCGCCCGAAGCTGACCCTCTCCGGATCGTCCGGCGGACCCCGCAAGGGGAGGGTCGGCCACTCCCTGGGGTCCCGCGTTTCTTCACCGCTGAGAGGCTTCGAGGTACAGCCATGCCCAAGACGGCATACGTGCGCACCAAACCGCATCTGAACATCGGGACCATGGGCCACGTCGACCATGGCAAGACCACCCTGACCGCCGCCATCACCAAGGTGCTGGCCGAGCGCGGCACCGGCACCTTCGTGCCGTTCGACCGCATCGACCGGGCCCCGGAGGAGATCGACCGCGGCATCACCATCAACATCGCGCACGTGGAGTACGAGACCGACACCCGGCACTACGCGCACGTGGACATGCCGGGCCACGCCGACTACGTCAAGAACATGGTCACCGGGGCCGCGCAGCTCGACGGGGCGATCCTCGTCGTCTCCGCGGTCGACGGGATCATGCCGCAGACCGCCGAACACGTCCTGCTGGCCCGGCAGGTGGGCGTCGACCACATCGTCGTCGCCCTCAACAAGGCCGACGCGGGGGACGAGGAGCTCATCGACCTCGTCGAACTGGAGGTCCGGGAACTGCTCACCGCGCAGGGGTACGGCGGCGACGCGGTGCCCGTCGTACGGGTCTCCGGGCTGAAGGCCCTGGAGGGCGACCCGCGCTGGACGGCGTCCGTCGAGGCGCTGCTCGATGCCGTGGACACGTACGTGCCCATGCCCGAGCGGTATCTGGACGCGCCGTTCCTGCTGCCGGTGGAGAACGTGCTCACCATCACCGGCCGCGGCACGGTGGTGACGGGCGCGGTCGAGCGGGGCGTCGTCCGGGTCGGCGACCGGGTCGACGTGCTCGGCGCCGGTGTCGAGACCGTCGTCACCGGCCTGGAGACCTTCGGCAAGCCGATGGAGGAGGCGCAGGCCGGGGACAACGTGGCGCTGCTGCTGCGGGGCGTGCCCCGGGACGCGGTCCGCCGGGGGCATGTCGTGGCGGCGCCGGGCAGTGTGGTGCCGGGACGGCGGTTCTCGGCGCGGGTGTACGTGCTGTCCGCGCGCGAGGGCGGTCGTACGACGCCTGTGTCCACGGGGTACCGGCCGCAGTTCTACATCCGTACGGCGGATGTGGTGGGCGATGTCGACCTCGGTGAGGTCGCCGTCGCGCGGCCCGGTGACACGGTCACCATGACGGTCGAGCTCGGGCGCGACGTGCCCTTGGAGGCCGGGCTCGGGTTCGCCATCCGTGAGGGTGGGCGGACCGTGGGGGCCGGGACCGTGACCACGGTGGAGTGAGGTCGAGGGGCGTGGGGGACTGCGGCGCGGCTGTGGCCGGCGCACGGCCCCCGCGCCCCTTCGCGGCGTCGTCGGGCCCCACAATGAGGAGGTGACCGAACCCATCCCCGTCAGCAGGACCACCGACTTCGGCGTCGTCAAGCTCATGCCCGACGTCGATCGGGAGCGGGCCTGGCTGCTGACCGTCGACGGGGCGCCGCAGTCGTACGTGGACCTGGACGAGCCGGAACATCTGGAGTTCGAGTACGCGAGGCGGCTGGGGCATGTCCTGGACCTCGTCGCGGAACCGGGGCGTCCGCTGGACGCGCTGCACCTCGGTGGCGGCGCGCTCACGCTGCCCCGGTACCTCGCCGCCACCCGCCCCGGTTCGCGGCAGGACGTCGTCGAGGCGGACCGGGGGCTGCTGGAGCTGGTCGTGGAGCATCTGCCGCTCCCGGCGGGCGCGTCCATCGCCCTGCACGGTGCCGACGCCCGCGCCTGGCTGGAAGCGGCCCCGGCGGACTCGGCGGACGTCATCGTCGCCGACGTCTTCGGCGGCTCCCGCGTCCCGGCCCACCTCACCTCTATCATCTACGCCCGCGCGGCGGATCGGGTGCTGCGCGGCACCGGCGTCTACCTGGCCAACCTCGCCGATGCCGCGCCCTTCGACTTCCTGCGCTCCCAACTCGCCACGTTCGACGCGGTCTTCGAGCACCTCGTGCTGATCGCCGAACCGGCCGTCCTGCGCGGCCGCCGCTTCGGCAACGCGGTCCTCGCCGCCGCGCACCACTCCCTGGACACCGCCACCCTGACCCGCCGCACCGCCTCCGACGCCTTCCCCGCCCGCGTCGAACACGGGCCGCCCCTGCGGGACTTCATCGCCGGGGCACGCCCCGTACAGGACGAGGAGGCCGTACCCTCACCCGAGCCCCCCGCCGGAGCGTTCGGCATCGGCTGAGGTGTCCGGGGTTTCGGCGCTGCTTCGGGGCGTCTTCTTGGCTGGGTTGTAACTCGGGCCGGGTCTGGGCGAGTTCTGCGCCCGGGCGCGTCCCGGCCGGGACGAGGACGGCGCGCCGTCAGCCGAGCCCCCCGACGGGGCGTTCGGTGTCGGCTGGGGTGTCCGGGGTTTCCGGGAGGAGTGGCCGGGCGGTGCGGCGTAGGTTTCGTACGTCCGGTACCGCCAGGACCGCGGCCGTGACGAGCACGATCAGCGCCGAGCAGCCCCACAGCGCGGCCCCGCGCCCGAGCGCGGCCTCGGCCGGGCCGGCCAGGGCCGCGGCCAGGGGCATCAGCGCGATGGACCCGAACCAGTCGTAGGCGGAGACCCGGGAGAGCTTCTCCTCGGGTATCTCCTGGTGCAGCGCGGTCATCCAGCTCACCCCGAACACCTCCACCAGCGAGCCCGACAGGAACATCACCGCGCACAGCACTCCCACCGGCGTGGGTATCGCGAGGGCCGCCGACGGCAGGGCCATCGGGAAGACGCACAGGGTGCCGGCCAGCAGCAGTCGGCGCGGCTTCCAGCGGGTCATCAGCAGGGCGCCGGCGACCGTGCCCGCCCCGAAGAAGCCGAGGGCCAGGCCCCACGGGCCCGCCCCGCCGAGGTCGTCGCGGGCGACGAGCGGGCCGTAGACCGAGTCGGCGGCGCCGAGCACCGCGTTGGCGATCGAGAACTGCACGACGATGCCCCACAGCCACGGCCGCCCGCTGAACTCCCGCCAGCCCTCCCGCACATCGGCGATCATCCCGCCGCCCGGCGCGCGCGGCGGGATGTGGCTGACGTCGAGGAAGGACCGCAGCGACCCGGCGACGGCGAAGGCCGCCGCGTCCGCCGCGAGCACCCAGCCCGGCCCGACCGCGGCGACCATCGCACCCCCGAGTGCCGCCCCGCCCAGCCCCGCCCCCTGCATCGCCATCCGGAACAGCGCGAACGCGCGGCTGGCCTGCTCGCCCGTCACCGACGACATCAGCATGCCCTCGGCGGCCGGGCTGAAGAAGGCCTGGCCGGTTCCGCCGAGGGCGCTGAGCAGCATCATCTGCCACAGCCGGGGGTGACCGGCCAGGACGAGCGCCGCGAACACGGCCTGGGACAGGCAGTTGAGGGTGTTGGCCGTGACCATCACGCGGTGCCGGGGCAGCCGGTCCGCCACCGCGCCGCCGATCAGCAGGAACACCACCAGGGGCAGCGTGCGCGCGGCCGCCACCAGACCCACGTCACCGCCGTCACCGCCGGCCTCGAGCACGGCGAACGCGGAGGCGATCAGCGCGCCGTTGCTGCCGAGGCTGGTGACGACCGCCGCGGCGGTCAGCAGACGGTAGTTGCGGCCGGCCCCGGCGGGTCTGCGAGGGCTGTCGGAGGCGTCGGCGGAGGTCACCGGCCGACTATCGCCGCCGTGACCCCCGCTTGCCAAACCGTTTCCGCGCCATACCGGAGGCCTCGTCGGCCACGGTCGGAGGCGTCGGGTCAGCCCCCGGTCGGCGGCTCCTCGGCCAGCCGCACCGTGCTCATGATCTTCATGACAGTCGCGTCCGGGACCTCTCCCTTGACGCCCGTCGCGCCGTAGAGACTCCAGGCGACGAAGTCCCCGGCGGAGTTCTTGAATCCGAAGGTGATGGCCTTGCCGTCACTGCCGCACTTGGACTTGCCGATCTGCGGGCTGTTCTTGGACCGGGCCCAGGCATAGCTGCCCTCGATGCCGGAGGCCGTGGTGAACTTCTTGGCCGTCTTGTCGTAGGTGATGCTCTTCTTGTCCGGCTGCGTGTAGCCGCCGTAGACCCACCAGGGCACCTGGTTCACGGCGACCTGGTCGGTGCTCTTGGCGCCGTCCGCTCCCTTGGTGCCCACGGCGGCGAGCGCCGTGTCCTCCGTCCTGCCGTCGTTGTCGTCGTCGGAGGTGCACCACTTGGACTTGTAGTACGCCGGCGCGGACATGGTGATCAGCGGCTTGGCGCTCGTGTCCTTCTTGTCCTCGAAGCCGATCAGCATGGTCGGCGAGTCGACCTCCCAGTCGGCCGGTACGTCGAAGACGGTGCCCCACTTGGGATTCACCACGACCTTCCAGCCCGCGACGGTCGCCTTCTCGGAGGTGCCGCCGCGCGGGTCGTCGTCGGAGGCGGACTGGCTGGGCTCGGTGGACGTGGTGGGCGACTGGCTCGCCTTCCTGTCGCCGCCCGATCCGCCGTCCGCCTTGTCGTCGTTGCCGCCGCCCAGGACCAGTGCGCCGGTGACGCCCGCGGCCACGACCACGGCCGCTGCGGCCACGATCGCGACCAGCTTCGTCCTGTTGCCGCCGCCCCCGCCGCCGCTGGGCGGCTGTGGTGCGCCCACCGGTCCCGGCGCGCCCCACTGCGGCTGCTGGGCATAGGGGTTGGGCTGCTGGTATCCGGGCTGCTGGTACGGATTCGGCTGTTGGTACCCCGGCTGCTGGTACGGGTTGTGCTGCTCCTGCGGAACCGGCGGGACGGGTCCCTGGGGAGTCCGTCCCTGCGGGTTCTGCTCGCCCCCTGGCGGCTGCTGTCCTGGCCACATGGGCAGCAACCCTAGTGCCGCCCGGGACACGATTCGGTCACTGTGGCTCGTCAACGCCGTAGCAAAGGGCGGAGCGGCGCTCGTCACACCACTCTGGCCAGCCGGGCTACCCGTGGGTAACATCCGGTCATGAGCGCAGATCAGATGTCCGTCGGTGAGCTGCTGGCCGCGACGGTGCCCATGGCCCGGACCCTGAACCTCGAGTTCCTCGAGACCACGCCCGAGAAGGCGGTGGTGACCCTGCCGGACCAGGGCGAGTACCACAACCACGTGGGCGGGCCGCACGCCGGCGCGATGTTCACGCTCGGCGAGACCGCGAGCGGGGCGATCGTGCTGGCCGCCTTCGGGGACCAGCTCGCGCGGGCCGTGCCGCTGGCCGTGAGCGCGGAGATCGGGTACCGGAAGCTGGCGATGGGGGCGGTCACCGCGACCGCGACCCTCGGCCGCCCGGCCACCGACGTCGTGGCCGAACTGGACGCGGGACAGCGCCCGGAGTTCCCGGTGTCGATCGAGATCCGGCGCTCGGACGGTGCCGTCACCGGCGAGATGACCGTCGTGTGGACCCTGCGTCCCAACGGCTGAGCGCCGTCGCGGGACCCGGCCCGGGGAGTACGTCGTCCCCGGGCTCTTGTCGTGACGTCAGGCCGCGATCCGGCGGCGGCGCCCGGTGGCGGTGCCGGCCTCCAGGTCCACGACGAACTCCTTGAGCCAGGCGACGAATTCGGGGCCGAGGTCGTCCCGGTCGCAGGCCAGCCGGACGACCGTGCGCAGATAGTCGGCCTTGTCGCCGGTGTCGTAGCGCAGTCCGTCGAAGACCACCCCGTGCACCGTGCCGCCCGCGGCCAACTCCTGCAGAGCGTCGGTCAGTTGGATCTCGCCGCCGCGGCCGGGGCCGGTGCGTTCGAGGGTGTCGAAGACGGCCGGGTCGAGGACATAGCGGCCGATGACCGCGTAAGTGCTGGGCGCGTCCTGGCTGGACGGCTTCTCCACCAGGCCGGTGACCCGGACGACGTCGTCCTCGCCGGTCGCCTCCACGGCCGCGCAGCCGTAGAGATGGATCTGCTCTGGCGGCACCTCCATCAGGGCCACGACGCTGCCCGCGTAGTGGTCGCGCACGTCCAGCATCCGGCTCAGCAGCGTCTCGCGCGGGTCGATGAGGTCGTCGCCGAGCAGGACGGCGAACGGCTGGTCGCCGACATGGCGGCGGGCGCACAGCACGGCGTGCCCGAGGCCGAGCGGCTCGCCCTGCCGGATGTGGTGGATGTTGGCCAGCCTGGCCGGGTCGCGCACGGCGTCCAGCCGTACGGCGTCTCCCTTTGCTGCCAGGGCCTGCTCCAGCTCGAAGGCGTTGTCGAAGTGGTCCTCGATGGCCCGCTTGTGCCGCCCGGTGACCATCAGGACGTCGTCGAGCCCGGCCGCGGCGGCCTCCTCGACGACGTACTGGATGGCCGGCTTGTCGACGACGGGCAGCATCTCCTTCGGAGTGGCCTTGGTGGCGGGAAGGAAACGGGTGCCGAGTCCGGCGGCCGGCACGACGGCCTTGCGGACGCTGCGGACACTGGGGGCGGGGGTGCTTGAGGAGTGGGGGGCGATCATGCGGCTCATGCTGGCCGACGGGGATGAGAGTCCGCCGAGAGATACGTCGGAGTCCGCTGTGTGTCCGGTCCGACGGGGGCCAGGATTTGAAGGTTTCGTGCGTCAATGACCCCCAGGTGTACACAACTCGGCGGGCAGGTGAACGGTCATTTCGTATGCGGGTGCGGATACCGCCGGTAACTTATCTGAAGTTGCCCATCTTTGAACTTTGGTCATCCGAACTTCTTGTTTCCTGTACATCAATTGTGCGAAAGTGAGCGCCGCTCATAGCGGTGAGTAACTGACGTCGCATAGGTATGCACCAATCAGGCACCTGCTTTCCGACGGACGTGCGCATTCCGCCTGCCGTCCTGCGGCTTGGAAGGAATTGGTTCAGTGCAATCCCCCTACCCCCCACGACCGCCGTTCCCGCCGCGCCCCGGCTCCGGTCCGGAGGAGTCCGACCGCAACCTCGTCGCGCGACTGGGCCAGGGTGTCGACGGTACGCGCGCGGGTGCGTTGCTGCTGGCCAGACACTGGCAGGCGACATATGACTACGCAGCCATATGTCTGGTCTCGGCGGACGGCCCGGCGTCCATGGTCGCCGCCGCCGCGTTCCACCGGGTGCTCGGCCGGCCCGCTCCCGGCGCACTGCGGCCGCAACTGCTCGGAGCCGTCCGGGACACGGTCAAGGAGTGGGCCGCGGACGAACGGATTTCTCTTCTGCTGCCGGAACTCCGCAAACCGACCGGAGGGCGCGGGCTGCGCGCCGCACGCTCCGTGACGCCCGAAAGGCGACAGCTCGCCGAACGGGCATTCCGTGCCCTTCCCGGAGCCTCGCAATGCCTGTTGTGGCACACCGAGGTGGAGGCGGAATCGATAACCATACCAGCCGGTCTGTTGGGTGTGGACGCGCCCACCGCCACGGCAGCGCTGGAGCAGGCGCGCGAGCAATTCCGCACCGGCTGCGTACGCGCCCACCGGGAACTGGCACCCGGCAGGGAATGCCGCTTCTACAACCGCCTCCTCGACGTCCCCATCCGTCGGGGCGGCGCCCTGCTCCCGGACGTCCAGCAGCATCTGACGGAGTGCCGCTACTGCCGCCACGCCGCTGAGCAGCTCAGCCACTTCGAGAGCGGGCTCGAGGTGCTTCTCGCCGAGACCGTCCTCGGCTGGGGCGCCCAGCGCTACCTCGACTCCCGCCCCGGCCGCGGCGGGGACCGCACGGCCCGGCCCGGCCGTCCGAACAGCGGCGGCCGGCACCGGCCCGTCACGCCCCGCAGGCGCACCAAAGCCGTGGTCGTCGGGGTCGGCCTGACCGCCCTCGCCCTGCTCCTCACCGTTCTGGTCACCAAGGGCTGGTCCGACGACAGCGGTGTCCCGAACGTGCGGGCCACCTGGAGCGCGGTGAGCAGCAGGTCCCTCGATCCGGCCCGGTCCGCCGGCGACACCTCGTCCGCCGGATCACCCTCGCCCGCCTCCGCCGGACGGTCCGTCGAGGTCGGCCGCGGCCGGCTCCGCAACACCGACCGGGACCTGTGCCTCGACACCGAGGGCGGCCGGACCGAGGCAGGGGTGGCGGAGGTGCTGGCGGCCTGTTCCTCCGCCGAGTCCCAGCAGTGGTCGTACCAGGACGACGGTCTGCTGCGCAGCGACGCCGACCCGACCCTGTGCCTGGACGCCGACAAGCGCTCGCTGGTCCTCGCCGGTTGCGTCGTGCACGCGGGGGAGGTGCGCTACGACCTCACGGTGCGCGGGGAGTTGCTGCTGCGCGGCGGCGACGGGCTGCTCGTCGCGGCCGGACGGGGCACCCGCCTGGAGGTCGCCGAGCGGAACGGCGCAGCCGGGCAGCGCTGGGAGCTGGAGACCGGCGGCGAGGTGCGCACCCCGGACGACCCGGGGAAGCGGCCCTCGGAGGAGCAGCCCGTGCCCGGCGCGACCCCGGCTGTGCCGCCCCCCGGCCGCGCACCGCGACCGGCGCCGCAGGACGAGCAGTACCGGCCGAAGTTCGCCCAGGTCCACAGCGAGCCCCGGCCGGCCGAGCCGCCCGCTCCGCTTGCCCCTCCGCTGGACCAGGTCCGCACGCTGACCACCGACACCCTGAACACGGTCACGACCACCCTCGGGTCGGTCCTGAACCGAACGGGCCCTGCCGTCCAGAACCGAACAGGCCCTGTCGGCCTCGGCTGAAGGAGCCTCTGGGACCGTCCCCTCGGGGGTGGCCCCGTCCTCGTTCCTGGTACGCGTTCGGCTCTTGTGCGCATTCGACGCGTTTCCTGTTCGAGTCATTGACACGAGTCACCGCCGGACATAGTTTTCCCGCCGCGCCACCGGTGTCCAACGGGTCGTCACCTGCATCTGCCGCACGCCGCGTTCAGATGCCGAACACACCCCGGAACGCCATGGCGTGACTGCGGTTCACATCGTCGTGCCCGCACACCGAAGGAGTGACGGCTCATGTCCGACACCGTCTCCCGGCGATCCGCCCTGCGTCTGATGGGCGGCGCGATCGCCGTCGCCGCGGCGGCCACCGGCGCTCTGACGCCTCCCGCCCACGCCCTGGCCAGACCCGAGGCGGGGGCCGGACCCCGCCTCGAAGGCCTCCTCGCCAAGCTCACCCTTGACGAGAAGATCTCCCTGCTGCACGGTGCCACCGACCCCGCCTCGCTCGGCCAGGCCGGCTACGTCCCCGGCGTGCGGCGCCTCGGCATACCTCCCCTGCGCCTGACCGACGGCCCGGCCGGCGTCCGCGTCACCCGCCACGCCACCGCCCTGCCCGCCCCGGTCCTGCTCGCCTCCGCCTTCGACCCCTCGCTCGCCCGCCGCTACGGCCGGGTCGTCGGCCGCGAAGGCCGCGCCCTCGGCCAGGACGTGCTCCTCTCCCCGATGGTCAATCTCATCCGCACCCCGTACGCGGGCCGCAACTTCGAGACCTTCAGCGAGGACCCGTTGCTCGCCTCCGACCTGGTCGCCGCCGAGATCAAGGGCATCCAGGACGAGCACCTCATCGCCACCGTCAAGCACTTCGCGATGAACAACCAGGAGCAGGACCGCATGTCGATCGACGTGCGGGTGGACGAACAGACCCTCCACGAGCTGGAGTTGCGCGGCTTCGAGGCCGCCATCGACGCGGGCGCGGGCGCCGTCATGGGCGCCTACAACAAGGTCAACGGCACCTTCTCCTGCGAGAACAAGACCCTCCTCACCGACATCCTGCGAGACCGCTGGGGCTTCGACGGCTGGGTGATGACCGACTGGTTCGCCGCACACAGCACCGTCGCGGCGATCACGGCGGGCCTCGACATGGAGATGCCCGACGGCACCTACTTCGGCACGGCGCTGAAGACGGCCGTGCAGAACGGCAGCGTGCCCGAGCGCCTCGTCGACCGTTCCGTCCGCCGCGTCCTGTCGGTCATGGACCGCTTCGGTCTGCTCGACGGCAGCGTGCCGCCCCGCCCCGACCGCGACGCGAAGGCGGGCGCGGCCGTGGCCCTGGAGGTCGCCAAGGCGGGCGCCACCCTCCTGCGCAACGAGAACCGCACCCTCCCGCTTACCCCCGGCGGCACGGTCGCCGTGATCGGCCCGACCGGCAGCCTGCCCTTCGTCAGCGGCGGCGGCAGCGCCCATGTCGTCCCCGATCACGCCGACAGCCCGCTCGACGCCATCAAATCCCGCGCGCGAAAGGTCACTTACGCCCTCGGTGAGGACCTGTTCGGCAAGGCGATCCCGGCCGCCGCACTCACCCCTGCCTTCGACAGCGAGGCCCAGAAGGTCGGCGTGGGCAAGGTCTGGACGTACGACGGCACGCTCACCGTCACCGCGTCCGACGAGTGGACCTTCGTCCTGCACTTCTCCTCCGCACCCACCGCCCGTCCCGAAGTCCTGCTCGACGGAACGGAGTTGTTCCCGCAGGCCGCCGGCTACGGCGAGTACTTCCAGGGCGGGCTGGTCTCTGCCGCCCCCGACGGACTGTCCGTACGCCGCAGGACACTGACGCTCGCCAAGGGTGCCCACACCCTGCGCATCACCGCGCAGGGAGGAGCCGACGGCCTGCTGTTCCGGCTGCGGCGCAGCACCGGAGCGACCCGCGCGCAGGACGTCGCCGAGGCCGTGAGCGCCGCCCGGTACGCGCGTGATGTGGTGCTGTTCGCCTACGAGGACGCCACCGAGGGCCTGGACCGCACCACCCTCGCCCTCCCCGGCCACCAGCGGCAGCTGATCGAGGCCGTCACCAAGGCCAACCCACGCACCACGGTGGTCCTCAACACCTCGTCCTCGACATCGATGCCATGGCTGAACTCCACCGGCGCCGTTCTGCAGATGTACTACCCGGGCCAGGAGGGCGCGGCCGCCACCGCGGCCGTCCTGTACGGCGAGTGCGACCCCGGGGGCCGTCTCACCCAGTCCTTCGCGGTCGACGACGCCCACCATCCCGTCGCCGGCGACCCGCGCCGCTACCCAGGGGTGAACGGCACCGAGGAGTACTCGGAGGGCATCCACGCCGGCTACCGCTGGTATGACGCCCAGGGCGAGCGCCCCCTGTTCCCCTTCGGGCACGGGCTGTCGTACACCTCCTTCTCCTACGGCCACCTGCGCGTACGCCGGGCCGGCCGCGGACTGCGGGTGTCCTTCACCGTCCACAACACCGGGCGCCGCGACGGGATCGCGGTCCCGCAGGTCTACGTCGGCCCGTCGCCCCACCTCCAACTCGACCAGGCCGTCAAGGTGTTGGCCGGCTACCGGCGGGTGGCGCTGCGGGCGGGGGAGCGGCGGCGTGTCGAGGTGGACATCGCCGCGCGCACCTTGTCCTCCTGGGACCCCAAGCGTCACGACTGGGTGCTCGGGACAGGCCGGCGCACCGTGTGGGCCGGCGCGTCCTCACGTGATCTGCGGCTGCGGACGAGCGTGGAGGTGGGCAAGTGATACGGCGCATCGTCATCGCACTGACAGCCCTCGCGGCGGCCTTCGTCGCCCCCGTGCCCGCCGCACAGGCGGCCTCCCACGGCGATGGCACGGTGGTGCGCACCGACGCCGGCCGCGTGCGGGGCGAAACCACCACGGAGGGACGGCAGTTCCTCGGCATTCCCTACGCCCAACCCCCGGTCGGCGCGCTCCGCTGGCGCGATCCACGGCCCGCCCGGCCGTGGCACGGGGTCCGTTCGGCGCGCTCCTTCGGCAACAAGTGCGTCCAGGCGCCGAGTTGGGACCCCGGCTACGAGCAGCCGTCGTACACCGAGGACTGCCTCGATCTGAACGTCTACGTCCCCCGGGGCTCCGCCCGGCGCGCGGTGCTCGTCTGGTTCCACGGCGGCGGCCTGACCGCGGGTGCCGGACAGGACATCGTGCCCGACACCTTCGCGCGGACGACCGGCACGGTCGTCGTCACCGTCAACTACCGCCTCGGTGCGATGGGTTTCCTGGCCGCTTCCGGCCTCGACAAGGAGGCGCGGGACGGGGTCTCCGGCAACTTCGGCATGCTCGACCAGCAGGCCGCGCTGCGCTGGGTGCGCGCCAACATCGGCCGCTTCGGCGGCGACCCGGGCCGCGTCACCATCGCCGGCGAGTCGGCGGGCGGCCGCTCGGTCTGCACCCAGCTGGCCTCACCGACGGCGAAGGGCCTGTTCCGCGCCGGCATCATCGAGAGCGGTGCCTACGGCGACTGCGACGCCCGCACCCACGCGGACGCGGTGGCCCAGGGAGCCGACTTCGCCCAGAAGCTCGGCTGCGCGACCGTGGCCTGTCTGCGTGGCAAGTCCGCCCGCGAGATCCTCGAGGCGCAGGGTGACGGCGACTGGGGTCCGGTGACCGGCGGCGCCTTCCTGCCCGTGCAGCCCGCACAGGCCATCGCGAACGGGACGGCCTCCCGGGTGCCCGTACTCAACGGCTCGAACAAGGACGAGGGACGCCTCTTCGCGTTCTCGCAGTTCGATCTGACCGGCAGACCGCTCACCGCCGAGCAGTATCCGGCGGCCATGCGCCAGGACTTCGGCGAGGCAGCCCTGGCCCGCTACCCCCTCTCCGCCTACCCGACCCCGACCATCGCCTACGCCACGGCACTCGGCGACGTCCTCTTCAGTTGTCCCGCGCTTCGACTCGACGGCCTCCTGAAGACCCGGGCCCCCGTCTATTCGTACGAGTTCGCGGACCGCACCTCCCCGCCCTTCGCCTCCCTGCGCAACCTGCACACCGACTTCGACTTCGGCGCGACCCACGTCGACGAGCTCCAGTACCTCTTCAAGCACTTCGGTCTGGAGTCCCCGTTGAACGCGGAGCAGAAGGTGCTGGCGGGGCAGATGGTGCAGTACTGGGGATCCTTCGTCCGGGACGGGGTGCCGCGAGCCATTGCACAGCCCCCGATGCCCGCCGGACCAGGGGTGGTCCTCTCCCTGAAGACGGCCTCGAAGGGCGGGAACACCCTGAGCGGCACGGTGCACCGGGAGCACCGGTGTGATCTCTGGGACGGCACCGCGACGGGCTGACCCGGTAGGCTTCCCGGCATGCGCCCCCGTGCGGCGCATGCCGGGAACGCGGCTGTCAGGGTTCACGAATGGGGAGGAACCGGCGTTGCACGTCCAGGAGTGGCTCGACACGGTGCCCGCGGCTGCCGTCTACGCCGTGGTGGCGCTGGTCATCGGCCTCGAGAGCCTGGGCGTACCGCTGCCGGGCGAGATCGTCCTGGTCTCCGCGGCTCTCATGTCCTCCCAGCACTCCGGCATCAACCCGGTTGTCCTCGGCGCCTGCGCCACCCTCGGCGCGGTCATCGGCGACTCCATCGGCTACGCCATCGGCCGCAAGGGCGGCCGGCCACTGCTCGCCTGGCTCGGCAGGAAGTTCCCCAGACACTTCAGCGAGGGCCATGTCGCCACCGCCGAGCGCTCCTTCGAGAAGTGGGGCATGTGGGCCGTCTTCTTCGGCCGCTTCATCGCCCTCCTGCGCATCTTCGCCGGCCCCCTCGCGGGTGTCCTCCACATGCCGTACTGGAAGTTCCTGATCGCCAACGTCCTCGGCGGCATCTGCTGGGCGGGCGGCACCACGGCGGTCATCTACTACGTCGGTGTGGTCGCCGAGGACTGGCTGAAGCGCTTCTCGTACGTGGGGCTGGCGGCGGCGGTGCTGGTCGGTGTGGCGTCGATGCTGGTCGTACGGCGCAAGGCCAGGAAGGCGGCGGCGGAGCGGGAAGCCGCCGAGTCGGAGCCGGTCCCCGCCGCCGACTGACGTCCACGACGGGCTACGGCTTCTCGTGCACCTCCTGGTGCGCCTTGGCGAGTTCGGCGTAGAGCGATCCGTTCAGCGTGATCCCTTGGCGCTCCTCGTCCGTGAGCGGCCTCTTGACCTTGGCGGGTACCCCCGCCACCAGTGACCCCGGCGGCACCTGCATCCCCTGCGGCACCAGTGCCTGCGCGGCGACCAGCGACCCCTCGCCGATCACGGCGCCGTTCAGCACGGTCGCGCCCATCCCGATGAGGCAGTCGTCCCCCACGGTCGCCCCGTGCACCACCGCGTTGTGACCGACGGAGACCCGCTCCCCGACATGGACCGGGAACCCCGGGTCCGCGTGCAGGGTGCAGTTGTCCTGGATGTTGGCCTGGGCCCCGACGAAGATCCGCTCGACATCGCCCCGCAGCACGGCGCCGTACCAGACGCTCGCGCCCGCCTCCAGCGTCACGTCCCCGATCACCGACGCCGTCGGCGCGACGAACGCCTCCCCGTCGATCCTCGGTTCCTTCCCGCCGATGCCCGTGATCAGTGCCTTGCCCGCCATCACCGCTCCACCTTCCGTCCTGGTACCGGCACGGTAGGCGATGAGCGGCCACGATGTGCTGCCGGGGGCGGCACATCGCCTGTGGAGGGTGATGCCGGCCGGGCCGCGGGAGGCCGACCGTGGAGTCATGGAATTCACGACTCCACGGCAGCGCTGGCTGGCACGGACATCGCTGGTGGCCGGGGCCGCCGCGGTCGCCGTCCTCGCCGTGTTCGGCGGTCTGCGGACGGTGGGCCTGCTGACCGTCGGACTGACCGGTACCGCGGTCACGTTCGTGGCCGTCTCGTGGGCGGTCCGCCGGCCGGGCCCCTCCCGCCCGCTCGCCGTTCTGCTCGCCTGCGCCGCCCCCGTCTGGGTGCTGGTGGTCTACAACCGCGCCCATCTGGGCTGGGTCGTCGCCGCGGCCTGGGCGCTGTGGCTGCTCGCCATCGCGTCCGGCCGCGACGCCCTCGCCCGGACCGACGCGCCGCTCCCGCTGGCGGAGCGGCCGGCGCCGCCCGCCCGGCACGCCGTGTTGATCATGAATCCACGGTCCGGGGACGGCAAGGTCGAACGCTTCCGGTTGCGCGAGAAGGCCGAGTCCCTCGGGGCACGGGTGGTGCTGCTGGAGGGCCCGGGCGAGACAGATGTCGCGGGACTCGCCCGCAAGGCCGTCGAGGAGGGCGCGGACCTGCTGGGCGTCGCGGGCGGCGACGGCACCCAGGCCCTGGTCGCCGATGTCGCCGCGTCGTTCGGTATCCCGTTCCTGGTGATCCCCGCCGGGACCCGCAACCACTTCGCACTCGACCTCGGCCTGGACCTCGACGATCCGTCCGCGGCCCTGGACGCACTGCGCGACGGCGTGGAGCTGAGGGTCGACCTGGGCCGGGCCGGCGCCCGGCCGTTCGTCAACAACGTGTCGTTCGGCGCCTACGCCGAGGTCGTACGGAGTCCCGCCTACCGCGACGGCAAGACCCGGACCACCCTGGAACTCCTGCCGGACCTGCTCCTCGGCCACCCGGGCGCCGTCCTGCTCGCCCAGGCCGGACGGACGGTCTTCACCGCACCGCAGGCCCTGCTGGTCAGCAACAACCGCTACGGCACCAGCGACATCGCCGGCCTGGGGCGCCGGGCACGTCTGGACGGCGCGGAGCTGGGAGCCGTGGGCGTCGACGTGAACAGCGCCGCACAGGCCGCCGGGCTGCTGCGCGGGCGGCGCGCCGCCGGACTGACCTGGACGACGGCCAGGCGTGTGGTCGTCGACGCCGACCGGCCCTCCCTCCGCGTCGGCGTCGACGGTGAGGCGCTGACCCTGCCCGCCCCCGTGCGCTGCGAGATCCGGCCCCGGGCGCTGCGGGTACGGGTGCCACGGCAGCGCCCGGGGAAGCGCGCGGCGCGACCGCGGTCGGCCTGGCGCCACCTCCTGCGGCTGAGCCGCCCGGCACTGCGACGCGAAAGAAGGACGCCGTCGCCCTGACCGGCGCCACGGCGACTCCCGCGTCCCCGTCCCGCTCCCTGCGGACCACCTCCGTCAGCCCGTGGCCCCCGCCTGAGGCATGCGGCTGCGGGCGATGGCCTTGCCCAGTTCCCACAAGGCCAGCAGGGCGAGCGCCGGCAGCAGGGCCCAGCCGAACTGGCCCAGGGTGAGCGGTGTCGTACCGAGCAGGCGGTTGAAGACGTCCGTCTGGGTCGCCAGGACCGCGAGGACGAACTCACCGAACATCGCCCAGTTCATCTGCCTGCTGTCGAACGTGTCCGTGGTCAGGGCCGTCTCCGTCTCGCTGCGGCACTCGACGGCGGCGACGATCAGGCACAGCGCGAACGAGGTGAACGCGATGGAGTTGCCGATCCCGACGCTGTCGAAGCGGACCTCGCCCAGCTTGATCAACGACAGCAGCCCGATCGTGATCGCCAGCCCGGCGAGACCGACCGTGACCATCAGACCCGGCGTCATCACGGGTTCGCCGCGAGGCCGCGGCCTGCGGGACATCAGCCCGGGACTGACCCGGTCGAAGCCCAGCGCGAAGCCGAACGCGGCGTTGACGAAGAAGTGGATCCACAGCACCTGGGCCGGCGTGAACGGCTCACCGCCCGCGATGTTGAACAGGGACGCCCCGAGGAAGGTCAGCACGAACACGACCAGCAGAACCAGCACGAAGCGGATGTACTTGGTGAGGTTGTCGTAGATCTTCCGCCCCTGCTCCACCGCGAAGACGATGGTGGCGAAGTTGTCGTCGGACAGGATCAGCCGCCCGGCGTTCTTGGCCACCTCGGTGCCGGAGCCCATGGCGATCCCGATGTCCGCCGCCTTGATGGCCGGAGCGTCGTTGACGCCGTCCCCGGTCATCGCGACCACCTCGCCCTTCTTCTTCAGCGTGTCGGCGAGGAGCACCTTGTGCTCGGGGGCGACCCGGCCGATCACACCGATGCCCTCGATGCGGTCCAGCCGTTCCTGCTCGCCGAGCGCGGCGAAGTCGGAGCCGAGGACGGCCTCGCCCTCGATGCCGACCTGCTCCGCGATCGCGGCTCCCGTGACGACGTCGTCACCGGTCACCATCCGCACCCGGATGTTGGCGGCCCGCGCCCCGGCCACCGCCTTCTTCGACTCCTCGCGCGGCGGATCCTCCATCCCGACCAGGCTGGCCACCCGCACGCCCGTGACCAGGGCGAGCAGGTCCCCGTCGGCGGCGAAGCCGTCCGGGGCGACGTCGACGGTGGCGGCGGCCATCACCCGGCGCCCCGCGCGTTCCATCCGCTCCATCTCCTCGTGGGCCCGCTTGTCGAGCTCCGAGTTCCAGGGAATGTTCGTGCCGTCGCTCAGGGCCGTCGCCGCCCGTGCCATCACAGCTGGCGCGGCCCCCTTCACGAAGCACCGCACGACCGGCCTGCCGCGGCCGTCGGTCGCGGAGTGGAAGGTGGCCATCAGCTTGTACGAGGGGTCGAAGGGCAGAGTCGCCAGCCGTGGGAACCGCTCCCGGGTCGCCTCCAGGTCTAGGCCGGCCTTGTGACACAGCACCAGCAGCGCCCCTTCGGTGGGGTCTCCCACCACCCGGCCGTCGACCAGCTTGGCGTCGTTCGCCATGAGATAGGGCAGGATCGCGTCCTCGATGCCCGAGGAACGCCCGACGGCGTGGTGGATCCGGCCCTCGAGCTCGTATCCGGAGCCCGAGACGGTGTAGCGGTCGAAGGCGTCCACGACCTCGACGGCCGTCATCTGGTTCAGCGTCAGGGTGCCGGTCTTGTCGGAGTTGATCGCCGAGGTGAAGCCCAGCGTCTCCACCGACGGGAGGTCCTTGACGATCGCGTGATGCCGGGCGAGGTCCAGTCCGCCCAGCGACAGGATCGTCTGGGTCACCGTGGGCAGGGCCTCGGGGATGGCCGCGATCGCCAGCGACACGGCGGCCACGAACAGCGCGTCCCACGCCTCGCCGCGGGCCCGGCCCAGGACGAACATCACGATCATGGTGAGGCCGGCCGCGCTCGCGATCCACAGGGTCAGCCGGTCCAGTTCACGGGTCAGTGGCGAGGCCTCCCGCGGGGTGGCCGAGAGCATCCCGGAGATCTTGCCCAGTTCCGTGTCGGCGCCCGTGCCGGTGACGAGCATGACGCCACTGCCGTGGGTGACAGGGGTGTTCATGAACGCCGTGTTCGTACGGTCCCCGGGCCCGAGCCCCTCACCGCGCACGATCGCGGTGTCCTTGGCGGCGGGTGTGCTCTCGCCGGTCAGCGCCGACTCGTCGATCTGCAGCGCGCTCGCGGCGACGAGCCGGCCGTCGGCGGGCACGTCGTCGCCGGCCGCGATCAGCGCGACGTCCCCGGCGACGACATCCTCGGCCGGTATCTCCGTCTCCGTCCCGTCCCGCCGCACCCGGGCCGTCGCCTTCATCATCGACTTCAGGGCGTTCATGGCGCTGTCGGCCTTGCCCTCCTGGCGCATGCCGATGACCGCGTTGAGCACGGTCAGGACGAGCAGGAGTACGGCCGTGCCCCACTCCTGGATGGCCAGCGACACGATCGCCGAGGCGACCAGGATGATCTGCATGTAACTGCGGTACTGGTCCAGCAGACGGCGCCAGCCGGGCCGGGGCTGTTCCTCCGGCAGGGCGTTGGGACCGTCGCGGGTGAGCCGCTTCGCCGCCTCCGCGGCGCTGAGTCCGGACCGGGGGTCCACACCGAGGGCACTCGCCACGGCCCCGGGCGACTGCGCGTACCACGGCTCGGCAGTCAACGTCCCGCTCTGTTCCCCGTCCGCCGGGGAGCTCGGGGAGTTCGCGGAGCTCGGGGAATTCGGGGAGCCCTGGGAGGTCATTTGCCGTGCCCGCCCTTCCGGTGGGCCACCGAGGCGGCGTACGGATCGGCCGGTGCGCCGGGCGGTGCCTCGGCCTCCAGGTCCTCCTTCACCATGGACAGTTCGTGCCGGGCCTTCTCGCCGACCTCCGGGTACCGCGGGTCGATGTCGATCAGCGTGTGGGCGAGCACGGCGGCCGCGCAGATCCTGGCGAACCACTTGTGGTCGGCGGGTACGACGTACCAGGGGGCCCAGCGGGTGCTGGTGGCGGACAGCATGCGGGAGAACGCGTGCTGGTAGTCGTCCCACCAGGCCCGTTCGCGGACGTCCGAGGCCGAGAACTTCCAGTTCCGTTCGGGTACGTCGATCCGCTTGAGGAAACGGGCGCGCTGTTCCTCCTTGGAGAGGTTCAGGAACAGCTTCACCACACGGAAGCCGTTGTCGTACAGATACCGCTCCCAGTCGTTGATCTCCCGGTAGCGCCGCCGCCACACGCCCTTGGCCTTCGCCTCCTCCGGCAGCCGCTGGCGCTCCAGCAGCTCGCTGTGCACCCGCACCACCAGCACCTCCTCGTAGTGCGAGCGGTTGAAGATGCCGATCTCACCGCGCCGGGGCAGCCGGCAGGCGTAGCGCCACAGGTAGTCGTGGTCGAGTTCCTCGTTCGAGGGCACCTTGAAGTTCGCCACGTGGACGCCCTGGGGGTTCACCCCGGTCATCACGTGCCGGATGGTGCCGTCCTTGCCGCCCGCGTCCAGGGCCTGCAGACACAGCAGGACCCCGTATCGGCCCTCTGCGGCCAGCCGGCGCTGGTAGTCGGCCAACAGGGCGACGCCCGTCCGCAGCAGTTCCCGGCCTTCCTTCTTGCCGCCGATCCCGCCCTTGAAGCCGGGGTCGAAGTCGGTGGCGAGATCCACCTTCGACCCCGGCTTCACCCGCAGCGGTGCGATGAACTCGGCGATGCGCTCGGCCCGTTCGTCCGTCATGGTGGTCGCCCGGCCCGTCAGGAGGGCTCCCGGTCCCGTTCCACCACGCACAGGGCCCAGATGACGAAGGCGTACAGCGCGATCAGGGTCAGGGACCAGAACGGGTAGTAGGGGACGTCCAGGAAGTTCGCGACGATCGCCAGCGCCGCGATGCCCACGCCCAGCACGCGTGCCCAGGTCGCCACCACGACGAGCCCGAGACCGACGACGAGGGCGACGGTTCCGACGGCCAGATGGATCCAGCCCCAGCTCGTCAGGTCGAACTGGAAGGTGTAGTTGCGGGTGTTGAGGAACACGTCGTCGTTCGCGACGGCCATGATGCCCCGCACGATGTCGAGGATGCCGCCCATGATGAGCAGGACGGCGCCGAGCGCGGTCAGTCCGCTCGCGGCCTGCTGGACGCCCTCGGAGCGGTGGTGCTTCACAGCGGTGGTGGCCATGGCTGGGACCTCCGTCCCTGGATCGGCCGCCGGTCGCGGCCCTGCTCCTCCACGCCTACTCCGCCGTCACCCGTTTCCGCGTCACCTTCTAAGGGTGATGCCGTCCGTCGCACTGCTGCGGTGGGGTGAAGATCACAGCCCCTCGACCTCATAAGGATGGCGAACGCTCAGTACGGTGACTGCGTGCCGAAGAGCAAGAACACGTTCTCATCCTGGCGGCGGAGTCTGACGCAGCGCGCCGTCCACGCGGGCTGGGCCTGGGTGCAGCGCACGGGCTCGGTGACGGCCGAGAGTCCCGGCCGCTTCCGCTTCGGCGCCCTCGGCGCGCACACCCGTCTGGCCTTCCCGCTCGGCACCGTCTTCGGCGAACCCTGGATCCACCTCGGCTCCCACTGCATCGTCGGCGAGCAGGTCACCCTGACGGCGGGTCTGATGCCCGACCTCGACCTCGGCCCCGAACCGATCCTGCGCATCGGCGACGGTGTGGTCCTGGGCCGCGGCAGCCATGTCATCGCCGACACCACGGTGACGATCGGCAGCGACTGCTACTTCGGGCCGTACGTCTACGTCACCTCCACGAACCACTCCTACGACGATCCGCACCAGCCGATAGGCAAGCAGTGGCCGCGCATGGAACCGGTGGAGATCGGCCCGGGCTGCTGGGTCGGCACGAACGCCGTGATCCTGCCCGGCGCGAAGATCGGCCGGAACGTGGTCGTCGCCGCCGGCGCGGTGGTCCGCGGTGTCGTGCCCGACCATGCCGTGGTCGCGGGCGCGCCGGCCCGGGTCGTACGGCGCTGGACACCCGCCGACGGCTGGCAGCCGCCGCTCAGGACGCCGGCGCCGGTGCCGATCCCCGACGGCGTGACGCCGGAGCAGCTGTGCGCCCTCTCGGAACTGGACGACGAGGCGGTGGCGCGGCTCGCCGAACTGGACGCCGAGCCCTCCTGACTCAGCCCGTGGCGAGCAGCAGCGTGCCGACGAGGGCGAGCCCGGCGCCCGCTGCCTGGATTGCGCGGAGCCGTTCGCGGAGGATGCCGCGGGCGGCGAGGGCGGTCACGACCGGGTAGAGCGAGGCGAGTACGGCGGCCACGGTGACGGGACCGTGCTGGGCGGCCACCGAGTAGGTGCCGTTCGCCGCGACGTCCGCGAGCCCGACGAAGGCGAGGGCCGGCAACGCGGCCCAGGGGAAGCGGCCACCGGGGAGAGCCTCGCCGCCCCGCCTCACGGAGACGTACAGGGCGACACCGCCCCCGAGCACGTTCGTCACGCGCTGCACGAACAGGGCGAGGAACAGGCCGGTGACGGTCGTCGACGCCTCCGCGATCAGTGCGAACACCGTGCCGAAACCGAGCGCCGCGATCAGCGTGAGCATGATCGCCCGGCGCTGCACGGCGGCGCCCCCGAGCCGCGGTCCGCCCGCGAGTACCACACCCGTGATGGCGACGGCGATCCCGGCCACCTGGGTCAGGCCGGGGCGCTCGCCGAGAAACAGGCCCACGCCGACGGGGACGGCCACACTCAGGGTCGCGAGCGGGGAGACGACCCCCATGGGACCCAGCGCCAGTGCCTTGTAGAAGGAGATCATCGCCACCGGCCCCGCGAGGCCCGCCGCGAAGGCGAACCACAGCCGCGGCCCGGCCTCGCTCCAGCCGCCCGTGGCCACGACGATCGCGCCCAGCACGGCCGCCGCGATCGCCTGCGAGACGACGACCACGGTCAGGGCCGGGGTGCGCCGGGTGAGCAGTCCGCCGCCGAAGTCGGCCAGGCCCCAGAGCAGGCTCGTGGCCAGGGCGAAGAATGCTGTCACGGCTCGCCTCGCAGTACAGTTCGGTGAACGATCGGGTGCACCTCACCGTAGTCCAGTGCGATGGACCCTGTCATCCAAGATATTGGCCTCCCGGTCATCAGGACGGTGACCTCCCGAGAACGTGGACATTGGACGGAACGTGTCGGACCTCGACCTGCTGAACCAGTCCCTGGCGCGCAACGTCAAGCGCTGGCGCAATGAGCGTGGCTTCACCCTGGACGCGCTCGCCGCCCGCGCCGGCGTCAGCCGGGGCATGCTGATCCAGATCGAGCAGGCCCGCACCAACCCGAGCATCGGCACCGTCGTGAAGATCGGCGACGCGCTCGGCGTCAGCATCACCACCCTGCTCGACTACGAACAGGGCCCGAAGGTCCGGATCGTCCCGGCCGACCAGGTGGTCCGGCTGTGGCACACCGACGCCGGCAGCTACAGCCGGCTCCTCGCCGGGACCGAGGCGCCGGGACCGCTGGAGATGTGGGAGTGGCGGCTGATGCCGGGGGAGGGCAGCAGCTCGGATCCGCACCCCGCCGGCACGGTGGAGATCGCCCATGTCACCGAGGGCGAACTGACCCTCACCGTCGAGGGCGCCGAGTATCGCGTCCCGGCCGGTGCGAGCGTCACCTTCGAGGCCAACGCCCCGCACGCCTACGGCAATCAGGGCGAGGTCCCCACCCGGCTCGTGCTGGCGGTCTCCGTCCCGCCCGTCCCCTGATCGGGCACCGGCCGCCCTGTTAGCGTGCCGTCATGGACGCACCCATCGGACACTTCGACACCGCCCTCCCCGCCCCCGACGCCCTCGGCGAACTGACAGCCCCGGTCGCCGCCGCCGTACGCGACTGGAGCGGCAGCGTCCCCGCCGAGCAGATCGTGTATGTCGACACCGATCCGCGGTGGGCCGACACCGCGGTCTTCGTCCAGCACTACGGGCAGGAGCTGCTGGAGAGGTCGGCGAACTGCGTGGTCGTCGCGGGCAAGCGGGGCGGCGGGACGACACTGGCCGCGTGCGTGGTGCTGTCCACGACCCGGGTCGACGTCAACGGCGTGGTGCGCCGCCAACTCGGCGCCCGCAAGGCCTCGTTCGCGTCGATGGACACGGCCACGGGGGAGAGCGGCATGGAGTACGGCGGCATCACCCCGATCGGACTCCCCGCCGACTGGCCCCTGTTGATCGACTCGGCCGTCGTCGACCTGCCGTACGTCCTGGTGGGCAGCGGCCGCCGCAGGGGCAAACTGCTGGTCCCGGGCAAGGCCTTCACCGAACTGCCGGGTGCCGTGGTGTTGGAGGGGCTCGGGGTGGCCTGACCCCGAGCCCCTCCAGAACCACGCCCCGGCGAGGAAGGGGATGGTCCGACTCAGGCCGCGGTGTGGTGCGCCAGCGCCCGGTGGGGGTCCTCCTCGCCCGGGGCCGGTGCCGGGTCCGCGTGGACCAGGGCCGCCGTCAGGCGCGGTACGGCGTGCAGCAGGGCGTGTTCCGCGTCGACGGCGATGCCGTGGGCCTGGCGTACCGTCGCCTCGCCGTCCACCACGACCGCCACCTCGGCGCGCAGCCGGTGCCCGATCCAGCGCAGCCGCAGCTCGCCGACCCCGCGCACGCCCGGCACCTCCCGCAGCGCCTGCTCCGCCCGGTCCACCAGGGCCGGATCGACGGCGTCCATCACCCGCCGGAAGACCTCGCGCGCCGCGTCCCGCAGCACCAGCACGATCGCCGCCGTGATCGCCAACCCGACGATCGGGTCGGCCAGTTGCCACCCCAGTGCCGAGCCGCCCGCGCCCACCAGCACGGCCAGCGAGGTGAATCCGTCGGTACGGGCGTGCAGTCCGTCGGCGACCAGCGCGGCGGAGCCGATCGAACGGCCGACCCGGATCCGGTACCGCGCCACCCACTCGTTGCCCGCGAACCCGGCCAGTGCCGCCACCGCCACCGCCGGGACATGCTCCACGGGCCGCGGATCGAGCAGCCGCCCGACCGCCGCCCATGCCGCGAAGGCGGCCGACGCGGTGATCGTCAGCACGATCACGATCCCCGCGAGGTCCTCGGCCCGCCCGTAGCCGTAGGTGAAGCGCCGCGTCGCCGCCCGGCGCCCCAGCACGAAGGCGATCCCGAGCGGTACGGCGGTCAGTGCGTCGGCGGCGTTGTGCACGGTGTCGCCGAGCAGCGCCACCGATCCGGACAGGACGACCACGACCGCCTGGACGAGCGCGGTCGCGCCCAGGACGGCGAGCGAGACCCAGAGGGCGCGCATGCCACGGGCCGAGGACTCCAGCGCGGAGTCCAGCTTGTCGGCGGTCTCGTGGGAGTGGGGGGTCAGCAGATGACCGAGGCGGTGGCGGAGGTCCGCCCGCCGGTGAGGGTGGTCGTGGCCGTGACGGTGTTCGTGAGCGGACTCGTGGCCATGGTGGTGTGCGTGGTCATGGTCATGCGCGTGGTCGTGCCGGTCGCTCACGTCGGTTCCCTTCCGGTGTCGCGGGAGTGGACGCGGGACGCCCACGAAGCCATTATGTGCGTATGAGCGCACGCATGCACCTATCAACTGCGCACGATGCGCATCCGCGCACCCCGGGCGAGGAGCAGTTCGCCCTCGCCGCCGAACTGCTCGCCCTCCTCGGTGACCGCACCCGCCTCACCCTGCTGCACGCTCTGACCTCGGGCGAGGCCGATGTCACGACCCTCACGGAGGCCTGCGGCGCGGCCCGGCCCGCGGTCAGCCAGCATCTGGCGCGGCTGCGCCTGGCGGGCCTGGTGACCACGCGGAAGGAAGGGCGGCGGGTGATCTACTCACTGCCCGACGGGCATCTGCGGCGGCTGGTGGACGAGGCCCTGAACGTGGCCGACCACCGGCTCAGCGACCGGCCCCTGCACGACTGAGGCGGGTCACCGGGGGATCGTGCCGAGGTATTGCTCGGCGAACGCGGCCGCCGCGGCAGGGGACTCGAAGAGGCGGCGCAGCCGGGCCAGCGTGGTGCCCGCCCGGTAGGCGTCGCCGGACGACGCGCCGTGGTACACCTCCGACAGCCACTGCGAGAACTCCTGGTAGCCCCACACCCGGCCCAGGCAGGCGTCGGAGTAGCCGTTCAGCCCGCCCGGTTCGCCCTTGGCGAGGTACGCCACGAGAGAGTCGCCGAGCAGGAAGGCGTCGTGCAGGGCGAGGTTCATGCCCTTCGCCGCGATGGGGGCGGTGAGGTGGGCGGCGTCCCCGGCGAGGAAGAGACGGCCGAACACCATGGGCTCGACGACGTAGTTGTGCATGTCGAGGACCCGCTTCTCGATCAGCCGGCCCTCGGTCAGCGGGGGCCGGTCGGCCGCGCCGAGGCGTTCCTGGAGCTCGGCCCAGACCCGCTCGTGGGACCAGTTGTCCGGGTCGTCGCCGGGCGGGCACTGAAGGTAGTAGCGGGTGACCTCCGGGCTGCGGGCCATGTGCCCCGCGAAGCCCCTCGGATGGACGCCGAAGACCACGCAGTCGCTGGACGGCGGGGCCTCGGCGAGCAGCGCCAGCCAACCCACGCCGTAGTCGTGCCGGGCGATCCGGGCCCGCTGCGGCAGCACGGTCCGCGTCACCCCGCGCGCCCCGTCGCAGCCGGCGACGAACTCGCAGTGCACCAGCACCCGTTGTCCGGTCTCCGGGTCGAGGTAGGACACGGTCGGCCGGTCCGAGTCCAGGCCGTGCAGCTGGACGTCGCGCACGCCGAACCGTATGGCTCCGCCGCGCACGTCGGCGTACTCGCGCACGAGGTCGGTCACCAGCAACGGCTGCGGATACACGAAATGGTGATGCCCCGTCAGTTCCTGGTACGAGAAGCGGTACCGCTGCCCCTCGAAGCGGAACTCGCACTCGGTGTGCAGCTGCGCGCGGTCCAACAGGTTCTCCGCGAGGCCCCGTTGCTCCAGCCCGCGCACCGCCCACTCCTCGATCACCCCGGCCCGGGGCCGCCGTTCGATGAACTCCCGGGTCTCGGTCTCCAGGACCAGACAGTCGACCGAGGCGGCCCGCAGGATGTTCCCGACGGTGAGACCGGCGGGCCCGGCGCCCACGATCACGACCGGAAAGCGCTGCGGGGAGGGCGAGTCGGGGTCCTGGGCGGGGAGAGTCACCCGAGCATTATGACGACGGCCCGCCGGCCACGGCAGGGGAGCCGCGGCCGGCGGGCCGTTCCGACCAGGAGGGGGCGGGTCAGTGCGCGGGCGCGTCCGTGACCACGACCTCCTCGATGCTGCGCTCGATCTCCTCCGGGCGGGAGGCGGTCGCCCGGGCCCAGTAGTAGATGCCGAGCGAGAACACGGCGATGATCAGGATGTCCCACCACAGACCGATGGTGCCGCTGCCGCCGAAGCCGCCCTCGGCGGAGATGAGGCCCAGGCCGATCAGGTAGACGGGCAGCCACTGGGCGGCCCGGAAGTCCATCCGCGGCGCGTCCGGCTGGTTGGTGGCGTTGGCCCACCAGGCGTAGCCGCCCAGCAGCAGATAGCCGAGGACGACCGCGATGCCCAGCCGCCACAGGGTGTCCCAGCCGGCCCAGTAGATGATCAGGTTGGCCACGATGAAGGACAGCGGCGAGATCACCTTGCCGGCGGGCAGCCGGTACGGGCGCTCGTGGTGCGGCAGCCGGTCGCTGAAGACGCCGTAGGCGAGCGGCGCGCCCGCGTACATCAGGACGCTCGCCGAGGTGATGAAGCCGACCAGTTCCTGCCAGCTCGGGAACGGCAGGAAGCACACCACGCCGGTCACGAACGAGATGATCAGACCGAACCAGGGCACGCCCCGCTTGTCGGTCTGGGCGAAGATCTTCGGCGCGTAGCCGTTCTTGGCCAGGCCGTAGGAGACACGGGAGGTGGCGGTGGTGTAGATCAGGCCGGTGCCGCCGGGCGAGATCACGGCGTCCGCGTACAGGACGACGGCGAGCCAGCCGAGACCCACCAGGGTGGCGAGGCCGGCCCAGGGGCCGCTGATGCCCGGGAAGTCGAGGTGCGCCCAGCCCTTGGCGAAGGTGTGGTGCGGCAGCGCGGCGATGAACACGACCTGCAGGGCGACGTAGATCACGGCGCCGATCGCGACCGAGCCGAGGGTCGCCCGGGGCAGGTCCCGTCGCGGGTTGCGGCTCTCGCCGGCCAGCTGGATGGCCTGTTCGAAGCCGAGCAGCGCGAAGATGATGCCGCTCCCGCTGATCGCACTGAGCACGCCCTTGGCGCCGAACGGCGCGAAGCCCTCCGAGGTGAAGTTGCCCGTGTGGAAGTTGCCCACGGCGACGATGAAGATCGCGGCCAGCGGCACGGCGATCTTCCACCAGGTGGCGGCGCTGTTGGTGTGCGCCAGCGCCCGTACGCCGAAGAAGTTGACCGCGACGAACACGGCCATGAGCAGTACGGCGACCACGAAACCGGAGGGCGTGAGGGTCTGGTCCTTGTGCTGCAGACCCTGCGCCCAGCTCCAGTGACCGGCGTAGCCGATCATCGCCTCGACCTCGATCGGCGCGACCGTCGCGGCCTGCAGCCAGGAGAACCAGCCGAAGGAGAGGCCGGCCAGGCCGCCGAAGGCGTAGTGCGGATAGCGGGCCGTGCCGCCGGCCACGGGGAACATGCCGCCGAGCTCGGCGTGCACGAGGGCCAGCAGGACGATGGCCACCGCGCCGATCAGCCACGAGATGATCGCCGCGGGTCCGGCCGCGACCACGGCCTTCTCGGCGCCGTACAGCCAGCCGGAACCGATGATCGAGCCGACGGATGCCCACATCAGACCGATCAGTCCGACGTCCCGCCGCAGGCTGGTCGGACCTCTGGTGCCCTCTGCCGAGGTCTGCTCGACGCTCACCATATTTTCAGCGACCTCTCACGAGTTGAATAGAACTTTTCAGTGCGTGCGACGTCGCAGATTACGAATCACCGGCGGGTAGCAGAAGACCCATGGTGAAGTTTTGACCAACGCCCGGTACGTTCCTGGACAGCGCTTCAGCCGCCCTGTAGGCACACGAAACCCCTGTGACCAGTGCAGCTGTTCACAGGGGCGGGGTCGGGACGCCGGGCCGGCTAGCCGAGGCGGGGTATCTCGATCGCGGGGCAGCGGTCCATGACCATGTCCAGTCCGGCGGCGCGAGTGCGCTCGTACGCGGCCTCGTCGATGACGTCGAGCTGGAACCAGACGGCCTGGGCACCCTTGGCGACGGCCTCGTCCGCGACCGCTCCGGCGAGGTCACTGTTGACGAAGACGTCGACGACGTCCACGTCGAAGGGGATGTCGGCGAGTGAGGCGTAGCCCTGCTCGCCGTGCACCGTCTCCGCCTTGGGGTGGACCGGGACGACCCGCTTGCCGAAGCGCTGCAGCACCTGGGCGACGCCGTACGCCGCGCGCCGCTGGTTCGACGAGAGGCCCACCACCGCCCAGGTGTCGCCGAGTTCGGTGAGGATCCTGCGGACCGTTGCCTCGTCGCCGTACACCCGGGCCTCCCTGAGCCGTCGTGAAGTGCTGTCGGAGGCGACAACCGAAGCCCTCGCGCGGGCATTCCTGAACGCGGCACGCCCTTCCACGGCGGTGACGAGGAGGCGCTGATTTCCCCCCCGCGTGTCAGGAATCCGCGCCGGATGCCTGCGCACGCGCGTGTGCCCGCCTACGCTCAGCCCGTGCTGCGCATCACCGACGCCCGAACCCGCCAGTCCGTCGAGGCCGCCCCCGCCCGCAGGGGGCTGACCCGGATCGAGGCCCATGTACCGAGCTTCGACACCGGCGCCCTGCGCGTGCTGCTCGTCGCCGATCTGCTCGTCCGCGCCCTGGAGCTGGGCGGCACCCCGGCGTGGGGGGTGCTGACCGGCGAGCGGGAGCAGTCGGAGTTGCGGGCCGGGTCCGCCGCGCTCGGTGTGCGGCCGTTCGAGGACCGCCGGGACGTCGGTTCCGGACTCGGCGAGGGGCAGGTCGTCCATGTCGTCGCCGAGGGGGGCGCCTCCCCCGAGGGGCTCAGGGTCGTCGTCGCCCCGGTCGACCCGGAGGAGCCCGGCGTGACCGAGGGCGCCGATCCGACCGCCCTGCGCCTCGCCCTGATCTCCCGGCGCCACGGCGAACCCGTGCGGCTCGACCGCGCAGCCCTCGCCGACGCCCACGCCACCCTCGTACGCTGGCGGCACGCGGTGGCCGCCTGGGCGCGGCAGCCGTCACGGCCCGTCCCCGACGAGGCGCGCACCCGCCTCCGTACCGCATGGGAGGACGATCTGGACATCCCCGCCGTGCTCCGGGCACTGACCTGGGTGGAGACCTCCGCCGACCTGCCGGAGGGCGCCCGCTTCGAGACGTACGCCTACGCCGACCGGCTCCTCGGCCTCGAACTCACCCGCGACCTGGGGTCCCCGTCGTGATCGCGCGCGCCGGAGCCGGTCCGCTGCGCCGCCTCGTGGTGCTGCGGCACGCCAAGTCGGCCTGGCCGGACGGCGTCCCCGACCACGAGCGCCCGCTCGCGCCGCGCGGCAGACGTGACGCGCCCGCGGCCGGCCGCGCGCTGGTCGAGGCCGACTGCCTGCCCGACCTCGCCCTGTGCTCCACCGCCGTACGCGCCCGCCAGACCTGGGAGCTGGCCTCGGCCCAATGGGGCACACCGCCGCCCGTACGGCAGGACCCGCGGCTGTACGCCGCCGATGTCACCGACCTGCTGGGGGTCGTGCACGAGGTGTCGCCCGAGGTGGAGACGCTGCTGCTGATCGGGCACAACCCCGGCCTGGAGGACCTGGTCCTGGAACTCGCCGGGGACAGTCTGGACGACACGCTGGACGAGGTACGGACGAAGTTCCCCACCTCGGCGATCGCCGTACTGGCCTGGCACGGCACCAGCTGGCAGTCCCTGGCCCCCGGCACCGCGCTGCTGACCGGGGTGATCGTGGCCCGCGGCAAGAAGGACCGCTGAGCACCGGCGATGACATCAGGGCAGGGAGACCTGCGCGTCGCGCCGAGGTTGCGTCACTCATCTACCGGAACGGGTGGGGTGGAATCGTGGTCGATGTCGTGCGTGTCATGGAGGCGCTGGCCGAGCAGGGCGTCACGGTGCTGTTCAAGGCGGATGCGGAGCGCATGCGTGACGGAGTGCGGCCGTGGACCTTCGTCGCGAGCGGTGCTCCCTTCCACGAGGACCTGCTCGTGCGTACCGATGCCGCCTCGGTGAAGGCGTGCCTGGAGATCTGTCTGCCGCAGCTGCGGGAGCGCGGACTGGTCGTCCCGGGGTGACGACCCGGTTGACTAGGCTGACCGGATGCAGGACGAGTACCGCACTGTCGCGCGCGTGGGTGTGCATGAGATCGAGGTCAACCGGTCGCGCTTTCTGTGCGCGCTCGCTCCGGCGGGCAGCGAGCAGGAGGCGCAGGACTTCATCGCCGCCGTCCGCAAGGAGCACGCGGACGCCACCCACAACTGCTGGGCCTACGTCATCGGTGCCGACGCCTCCGTCCAGAAGGCCAGCGACGACGGCGAACCGGGCGGTACCGCCGGCGTCCCCATGCTGCAGATGCTGCTGCGCCGCGAGATGCGGTACGTCGTCGCGGTCGTCACCCGCTACTACGGCGGCGTCAAACTCGGTGCGGGCGGCCTCATCAGGGCGTACGGCGGCGCGGTCGGCGAGGCCCTGGACACCCTCGGCACCCTCACCCGCCGCCGCTTCCGCCTCGCCACGGTGACCGTCGACCACCAGCGCGCCGGCAAGGTCCAGAACGACCTGCGGTCCACGGGACGCGAGGTGCGGGACGTGCGCTACGGCGAGGCGGTCACCATCGAGATCGGCCTCCCGGACGCCGACGTGGACGCCTTCCGCGCGTGGCTGGCCGACGCCACGGCCGGGACAGCGGGCTTCGAACTCGGCGGAGAGGCCTACGGGGACGCCTGACGTGCGGGATGAAACGGTCGTAACGGACGCACCCAGTACGGCTGATGACGGGCCGATACGGAAGTAACCACCCGTGATGTCGGACCCGGCCGTTAGTCTCGGGGATCATGAGACTGCTGCACACTTCCGACTGGCATCTCGGCCGGGCGTTCCACCGGGTGAACATGCTCGGTGCCCAGGCCGAGTTCATCGGCCACCTCGTCACGGCCGTGCGCGAGCACGCCGTGGACGCCGTGGTCGTGTCGGGAGACGTGTACGACCGCGCGGTGCCGCCGCTCGCCGCGGTCGAGCTGTTCGACGACGCCCTGCACCGCCTCGCCGACCTCGGCGTGCCGACCGTGATGATCTCCGGCAACCACGACTCGGCCCGCCGCCTCGGCGTCGGCGCCGGACTCATCGGACGCGCGGGCATCCATCTGCGCACCGAGCCCGCGGCCTGCGGAACGCCGGTGGTCTTGGCGGACGAGCACGGAGACGTGGCCTTCTACGGACTGCCCTACCTCGAACCCGCCCTGGTGAAGGAGGAGTTCGGCGTCGAGAAGGCGGGACACGAGGCGGTGCTCGCCGCCGCCATGGAGCGCGTCCGTGCCGACCTCGCCACCCGCGCGCGCGGCACGCGCTCCGTCGTCCTCGCCCACGCCTTCGTCACCGGCGGCGAGGCCAGCGACAGCGAGCGCGACATCACCGTCGGCGGGGTCGCCGCCGTACCCGCCGGCGTCTTCGACGGCGTCGACTACACGGCCCTCGGCCATCTGCACGGCTGCCAGACCATCACCGAGCGTGTCCGTTACTCCGGCTCCCCGCTGGCGTACTCCTTCTCGGAGGCCGACCACCGCAAGACGATGTGGCTCGTCGACCTCGACGCCCACGGCGCCGTCACCGCCGAGCGCGTCGACTGCCCGGTGCCGCGCCCGCTGGCCCGCGTCCGCGGCCGGCTGGAGGATCTGCTCGCCGACCCGGACCTCACCCGGCACGAGGACGCCTGGGTCGAGGCCGCCCTGACCGACGCGGTCCGCCCCGCCGACCCCATGGCCCGGCTCACCGAGCGCTTCCCGCACACCCTGAGCCTCGTCTTCGAACCCGAGCGGGCGCCGGACGACCCCGACGTCTCCTACGCCCGGCGCCTCGCCGGCCGCAGCGACCAGGAGATCGCCGAGGACTTCGTCGCCCATGTGCGCGGCGCCGGACCCGACGAGCGCGAACAGGCCGTGCTGCGGGACGCCTTCGACGCGGTGCGCGCCGACGAGGCCGTGCGGGAGGTGGCACGGTGAGGCTGCACCGGCTGGACATCACGGCCTTCGGCCCCTTCGGGGCCGCTCAGTCCGTCGACTTCGACGAACTGTCGGCCGCCGGCCTGTTCCTGCTGCACGGCCCGACCGGGGCCGGCAAGACGTCGGTTCTGGACGCCGTTTGCTACGCCCTCTACGGGACGGTCCCGGGAGCCCGCCAGAGCGGTCAGGGCCTGACCCTGCGCAGTGATCACGCGGCGAGGGCCACCCGCACCGAGGTCACCCTCGAACTGACCGTCGCCGGACGCCGGTTGGAGGTCACTCGGCAGCCGCCCTGGGAGCGGCCCAAGAAGCGCGGCTCCGGCACGACGCTGGAGAAGGCCCAGAGCTGGCTGCGCGAGTACGACACCACGACGGCCGCCTGGAAGGACCTGAGTCGTTCCCACCAGGAGATCGGCGAGGAGATCACCCAGCTGCTCGGTATGAGCCGCGAGCAGTTCTGCCAGGTCGTGCTGTTGCCCCAGGGTGACTTCGCCCGCTTCCTGCGGGCCGACGCCGAGGCGCGCGGCAAGCTGCTCGGCCGCCTCTTCGACACCCACCGCTTCGCCGAGGTGGAGAAGCGTCTCGCCGAGCGCCGGCGTGCCGCGGAGGCCCGGGTGCGTGAGGGCGACGCCGAACTGCTGGCGGACGCCCACCGCATGCAGCAGGCCGCGGGCGGTGCGATGGAGCTGCCCGAACTGACGCCGGGGGAGCCGGGGCTGGCGGAAGCCGTCATCGCGGCCGCCGCCGTCGCCCGCAGCACCGCCCGCGAACAGCTGACGATCGCCCACCTCCGCCTCACCTCCGTGGAGTCGGCCCACGCGGCAGCCGAGCGGGTGCTGGACGACGCACGCGAACTGGACCGGCTGCAGCGGCGGTTCACCGAGGCACGCGAGCGTGCCGCGCGGCTGGAGGAGCGCGCCGACGCCCACCGGGAGGCCCAGGCGCGCATGGAACGCTCCCGCAAGGCAGAGGCGGTGGCACCGGCGCTGGACCTCCGGGAGGCCACGGACGCCGAGCACCGCAGGGCGGCGGAGGCGGAGGCACGCGCGCGTGCGCTGCTGCGGAACAGCCTGGAGCCGGCGGAAGGACTCACCGACGCCGGTGCCGTCGGTCTCGCCGCCGCCGCTCGCCGTGCCGCCGAGGAGCTGGGTGGTCTGGAGTCCGCGCGACGGGCCGAACAGCGGCTGGCCGAACTGCTGAAGGAGCGGGAGGGGCTGGAGCGGCAGGAGCGGGCCGACGAGGACGTCCTGCAGGAGGCCGAGGCGTGGCTCGCCGGGTGGGACCAGACGCGCACGGCACTCCAGGGCGGTGTCGAGTCCGCGCGGGAGACCGCCACCCGGGCCGAACAGCTCGCGGTGCAGCGGGAGCCCGCCCGCAGACGCCTCGCCGCCGCCCGGCAGCGCGACCAGCTCGGCCGGGACGTCGACGACGCCCAGCGTCAGCTCCTGGCCGCCACGGAGTCCGCGCAGAAGGCGCGCGCCGAATGGCTCGACGTGAAGGAACAGCGGCTGAACGGCATCGCCGCCGAGCTGGCCGCTCAGCTCACGGACGGCGAACCCTGCGCGGTCTGCGGCGCCGTCGAACACCCCGCGCCCGCCCGCAAGGATGCCGGGCACGTCGGCCGGGAGACCGAGGAGCGCGCCCTCGCCGCCTACCAGCACGCCGACGATCAGCGCACCGAGGCCGAGCGGCGCCTGGGTGTCGTACAGCGTGCTTTGGCCGCCGCCCAGGGAGAGGCCGGCGACACACCCACCGAGCAACTGGCTCTCCAGGCAGATGAGTTGGAGCGGAAGTACACGGAGGCCCGCGCCGGAGCCTCCGCGCTGTCCGGCGCCCACGAACAGCTGCGGCAGGCCGAGCAGGAACGCGACCGGCGTGTCTCCGCCCAGCAGGAGGCCGCCGTACGCGCCGCCTCCCGGGTCGCCCGACGGGATGCCCTGGACCAGGAACGGGCCGCCCTGGAAGCGGAGTTGACGCAGGCCCGGGGTGCCGCCGGGAGCGTCGCCGCCCGCGCCGCCCAGCTCGAACGCCGGGCCGTCCTGCTCACCGACGCCGCCGACACCGCCCGCGCCGCCGAGGACACCGCCCAAAGGCTCAAGGACGCGGACGCCCGGCTCGCCGACGCCGCCTTCCGGGCCGGCTTCGAGACCCCGCAGGCGGCGGCCGCCGCGCTCCTCGACGACCGCGCCCACCGCGAGCTGCAACGCCGCCTGGACGACTGGCAGTCCGAGGAGGCCGCCGTACGCGCCGTCCTCGCCGAGGCCGACACCGCGGCCGCCGCCCAGCAGCCGCCCGCCGACCTCGCCTCGGCGGAACGGGCCGCCGCCGAGGCGGGCCGCCGGGTCCGCGAGGCCGCCTCCGCGCGCGACGCGGCGGCCCGCCGCTGCACCGAACTCGACCGCCTCTCGGCTCGCTCGGCCGCGGGGCTGCGCCGGCTCGCCCCGCTGCGGGAGGAGTACGACCGGGTGGCCCGTCTCGCCTCCCTCACCGCCGGCACCTCCGCGGAGAACGACCGCAAGATGCGCCTGGAGTCGTATGTGCTGGCGGCCCGCCTGGAACAGGTCGCCGCCGCGGCGACCGTGCGGCTGCAGCGCATGTCGTCCGGCCGCTACACCCTCGTCCACTCCGACGACCGCACCGGACGCGGCCGCAGCGGACTCGGTCTGCACGTCGTCGACGCGTGGACCGGCCGGGAGCGGGACACCTCCACGCTGTCCGGCGGCGAGACGTTCTTCGCCTCGCTCGCCCTCGCCCTCGGCCTCGCGGACGTCGTCACGGACGAGGCCGGCGGGGTCCGCCTGGACACCCTCTTCATCGACGAGGGCTTCGGCAGCCTGGACGACCAGACCCTGGACGAGGTGCTGGACGTGCTCGACTCACTGCGCGAACGGGACCGCAGCGTCGGCATCGTCAGCCATGTCGCCGACCTGCGGCGGCGCATCCACGCCCAGTTGGAGGTGGTCAAGGGCAGATCCGGGTCGACGCTGCGGCAGCGCGGTCACTGACCGAGCGCTCGGCGTGGCAGCGGCGAGGAGTACACGACGCTCGTCGTCACCGAGCCGAGGGTGCCGATCTTCCCGGACACCTCCTCCAGGTGGCGCATCGAGCGGGCGGCGACCTTGATGACGAAGCAGTCGTCGCCGGTGACGTGGTGCGCCTCGAGGATCTCGGGCGTCACGGCGACCAGGTCGTGGAACGGTTTGTAGTTGCCGTTGGGGTACCGCAGGCGCACGAACGCCAGGATCGGCAGCCCCAGCCGCTCCGGGTCCACCACGGCCGCGTAGCCCTGGATGACACCCGCCTCCTCCAGCCGCCGTACCCGCTCGGTGACGGCGCTCGGCGACATGGAGACGGCCCGCGCCAGCTCGGCGTAGCTGGCCCGTCCCTCCCGCTGCAGGACGTCGAGGATGCGCCAGTCGGTGGCGTCCGGGGAATACGCGGTCATTCCCGATGGATAGCAGGGGAATCCCCGGCGGATCAAGGGATGCGCCGGGGAACGGCACTTCAGAGGGCGGACGTCCGCTCGTAGATTTCAGGCATGACCACCGACACCGTGAACCCCGTCCTCCGGGTCGCCCCCGTAGCTCCGGCGCAGGCCGCCGCCTACTTCCGCGCGAGCCTCGCCTTCCACGCCGACGTCTCCGACGTGGCCGCCGCGCTCGCGGCCGACGGGGGTCCCGGCTTCGTCCTCGTGGACTCCCGCTCCATCGAGTCCTGGGACCAGGGCCACATCCCCGGCGCGCTCCACCTGCCCACCGCGCTCATCCCCGAACGGGCCGAGCAACTCCTCGACAGGTCCGTGCCGGTCGTCACGTACTGCTGGGGCCCGGGCTGCAACGGCGCCACCCGCGCCGCGCTCGCCCTCGCCGAACTCGGCTACCAGGTCAAGGAGATGCTCGGCGGCTTCGAGTACTGGGCACGGGAGGGCTTCGCGTACGAGACCGGAGGGGGCTCGGTGCGCCGGGCGGCGGACCCGCTGACGGCGCCGGTGCGGGGCAGGGAGCCAGTGCCATGTGACATACCACTGCCAGTGCTATGTCACATACCATCGTCCGCGGCACAGGCACAGGCACAGGCACAGGCACAGGCACAGGCACCGGCCCCGACCGACTGCGGCTGCTGACCCCCCGACCGTCCCGGTGACCCTGACGACCGCCGTGCGTTGCCCGCGTGCGTGGCCGCTGAGAGTGCGCCGAGGGGACCGGCGTTGGTGGCCCCCCGTTCCTGGCCCCCGTGCGTGGCCGCTGCGGGTGACCCGATCGCCACCGCCGATCGTGACCGCGTGCGTGTGAGTGGCCGTTGAGGAGGCTTCGCGGACGACGAACACCGGTGATCCCCGCCCATGCCCCCGGCGTGTACGGTTCTGCGCCATGGTGCGATACGCGGATCCCGGAACGCTGGAGTGGGTCGAGTCGGGCGGCGGCCCGCTCATAGCCGTGCCGGAGACGGTGCTGCCGTTCTGGGCGGGCGCCGACGGCGAGGAGGCCGCCTCCGACTACGACCGCGCCTGCGAGGTCGACGGCGTGGTGGGACTGCTCCCGGTCGGTGACTCGGCCGCCCTCGTCCTCGGCGACGAACCGGCCTCGACCGCCTATCTGCCCGAGCACGCGGCCTTCGTGCGCTGGTGCGCAGCCAACTCCGAGGACGAACTCCTGGCCGGCGTCCCGGCCGCCCTCGCCACCGCGGACTGGAAGGACGAGGTGAGCTGGGAGGTGCCGGGCACCGTCGTCCTGTTCGATTCCGCCTGGCCCGGTCGCGAGACGGAGCGGACGGAGAGCCTGAAGGTCGCACTCGAGCCGGGCCGTTACGCGGTCCGCGCGGCCAACGTCCAGCCGGGACCCGAGACCTGGCTGGGCCTCGTACAACTGCGGCGGATCGAGAAGGGCTGACAGCGGGCGGCGGAAATCCACGTGCGGTCCGCGGGCGACGTCCGGATCATGGTGGCCCATGCCCCCACTTCCGTACCCCGCCCCCGAAGACCTGCGCCGTGACCCTCTGCCGCTGCGCGGACGCACCGCCCTGGTCACCGGCGCCAGCAGACGCGACGGCATCGGACATGCCGTCGCCCGGCGGCTGGCGGCGTACGGCGCGAGCGTCTATCTGCACCACCATGTGCCGCACGACGTGGCCATGCCCTGGGGTGCCGACCGCCCCGAGGACGTCATCGCCTCCGTGCGCTCCGCGCTCGGCGATCCCGAGGCGCGGGTCCTCGCGGGCCCCGGCGACCTCACCGACCCTGCCGCGCCCGCCGAGTTGATCGCGACGGCCGCGTCCGCGCTCGGCGGCCGGCTCGACATCCTCGTCGCCAACCACGCCCTCAGCGGCAGCGACGGCACCCTCGACACGATCGACGCCGCGATGCTGGACGCGCACTGGGCGGTCGACACCCGTTCCGTGCTGCTCCTCGTCCAGGCGTACGCCCGTCTGCGGGCTCAACTCCCGCCGCGCACACCCGGCGGACGCGTCGTGATGATGACCTCCGGGCAGGACCTCGCGGGCGGTATGCCCGGCGAGATCGCCTACGCCCTCCAGAAGGGCGCCCTCGCCTCCATCACCCGCTCCCTGTCGACGACGCTCGCCGAACACGCGATCACGGTCAACACCGTCAACCCCGGCCCCGTGGACACCGGTTACGCGACCGGCGAGGTCCACGAGGCCGTCGCCGCCCGCTTCCCCGCCGGCCGCTGGGGCATGCCCGACGACCCGGCCCGCCTCATCGCGTGGCTGGCCACGGACGAGGCGGACTGGATCACCGGCGAGGTCGTCAACTCGGAAGGGGGCTGGCGCCGTTGATCACAGACCGGCCAGCTCGTCCACCAGGTCGTCGAGGCCCAGCGAGCCCTGCGAGAGCGCTGCCATGTGCCAGGTCTTGAGGTCGAAGGCGTCGCCCTTGCGCTCGCGCGCCTTCTCCCGGCCCAGCAGCCAGGCGCGTTCGCCCAGCTTGTAGCCGATGGCCTGGCCCGGCATGGACAGGTAGCGGGTCAGCTCGCTCTCCACGAAGTCCGCGGGACGGCTGCTGTGCGATCCGAAGAACTCCTGCGCCAGCGCGGGCGTCCAGCGCTCCCCGGGGTGGAAGGGGGAGTCGCCGGGGATCGTCAGCTCCAGGTGCATGCCGATGTCGATGATCACGCGGGCGGCCCGCATCATCTGCGCGTCCAGGTAGCCGAGCCGGCGCTCCGGGTCGGTGAGGAAGCCCAGCTCGTCCATCAGCCGCTCCGCGTACAGCGCCCAGCCCTCGGCGTTGGCGCTGACCATGCCCACGCCGGCCTGGTAGCGGGAGAGGTTCTCGGCGACGTGCTTCCACTGGGCGAGCTGGAGATGGTGACCGGGCACGCCCTCGTGGTACCAGGTCGACACCAGGTCGTAGACGGGGAAGCGGGTCTGGCCCATGGTGGGCAGCCAGGTGCACCCGGGGCGCGTGAAGTCGTCCGACGGAGGCGTGTAGTACGGCGCCGCCGCGCTGCCGGGAGGGGCGATCCGGGACTCGACGCGGCGTACCCGCTCGGCCAGGTCGAAGTGGGTGCCGTCCAGCTTCTCGATCGCCTCGTCCATCAGGGACTGCAGCCAGCGCTGGACCTCGTCGACGCCCTCGATGTGCGTGCCGTGCCGGTCCAGGTGGGCGAGGGCCACCCACGGGGTCTCGGCGCCGGGCAGGATCTTCTCGGCCTCGGTCCGCATCTCGCCCAGCAGCCGGTGGTACTCGGACCAGCCGTACGCGTACGCCTCGTCGAGGTCGAGGTCGGTGCCGTTGAAGTAGCGGACCCAGCGGGCGTACCGCTCGCGGCCCACGACGTCCGGCGCGCCCTCGACCGCCGGGGCGTACACGTCCCGTACCCAGTCGCGCAGGGCGACGACGGCCTCGCCGGCCGAGCGGGCCGCCGCGTCCAGCTCGGACCGGAGCGCCTCGGGCCCCGAGGCCGCGTACTGCTCGAACCAGCCGTGCCCCGCGCCGTCCGCGTCGGCCCACTGGCCGAGCTGCTGGACGAAGGTGGCGGTGGCCCGGGGTCCGCCGTACAGCTTCTTCTCCAGCCCGAGGGCCAGGGACTCGCGGTAGCCCGCCAGCGCGGCCGGCACCGCGCGCAGCCGTTCGGCGATCGCCGCCCAGTCCTCCTGCGACTGCGCCGGCGTCACGGTGAACACCTGTCGGACCGCGTGCGCGGGGGAGCTGAGGTTGCTGACGGCGCGCAGGCCCTCCTCGGCCTCGTGCACGGCGAGCCCGGCGGTCAGCCGCTCGCGCAGCAGCCGTGCGCACCGGCGCTCGATGTCACTGTCCGCGCCGGGCAGCCGCTCCGCCTCGGTGAGCCGGAGCAGGGTCGTGCGCGACAGCTCCGCCTGGGCCTCCTCACCCGCGGGTGACAGGTCGGGCAGCCTGCTGGAACTCTCCTTCACGCCGAGGAAGGTGCCGGTGATCGGATCGAGGGCGACGAGGTCGTCGACGTAGGCGTCGGCGACCTCACGGGGCAGCGGGCTCTTGATCTCAGACATGGGCCCATCCTCGTACGACGGCCCGCCGCACGTCACCCCGATTGAGCCGACGGCGAAGGCGGGAGCAGGGGCCCGCAGTCCCACTGCTGGAAGATCAACCGCGTCTCCACGCGCGCCACTTCACGCCGTGCCGTGAACTCGTCCAGCACCAGTCGCTGCAGATCCGCCATGTCGGCGACGGCGACATGGACCAGATAGTCGTCGGGCCCGGTGAGATGGAAGACGGTGCGGGACTCCGGCAGCGCCCTGATGCGCTCCACGAACGGCCCCACCAACTCCCGCCGATGCGGCCTGACCTGCACCGACAGCAGGGCCTCCAGCCCCCGCCCCAGCTTGGCCGGGTCGAGCCGCAGCTGATGCCCGAGGATCACGCCCGCCCGCCGCAGCCGGGTCACCCGGTCCAGACACGTCGACGGCGCCACCCCGACCTGTGCGGCGAGATCGCGGTACGTGGTCCGGGCGTCGTTCTGCAACAACCGCAGCAGATGCAGGTCCACCGGATCCAGTACGACGGATTCACCCATCACCCGAACGTAGCACGGGACTCTTCCCCCACCTCCCGCCCGATGTTCACCCTTCCTCGCATGGACTCCACGAGAGCACTGGCCACCGAAGCCGTCCACGCCGGCCGCGACGACCTCGCCCGGCAGGGCCTGCACACCCCGCCCATCGACCTGTCGACCACTTACCCGTCGTACGACAGCCGTGGTGAGGCCGCCCGCATCGACGCCTTCGCCACCACCGGCGCCGAACCGGAGGGCCCGCCCGTCTACGGCCGCCTGGGCAACCCCACGGTGGCCCGCTTCGAGACCGCCCTGGCCCGTCTGGAGGGCACCGAGTCCGCGGTCGCCTTCGCCAGCGGCATGGCCGCGCTGAGCGCCGTCCTCCTCGTACGGGCGTCGATGGGCCTGCGTCACGTGGTAGCCGTACGCCCCCTCTACGGCTGCAGCGACCATCTGCTGACCGCCGGCCTGCTCGGCACCGAGGTGACCTGGACCGACCCGGCCGGCATCACGGACGCCCTGCGCCCCGACACCGGACTGGTCATGGTCGAGTCCCCGGCCAACCCGACGCTCGCCGAGGTCGACCTGCGGGCCGTTGCCCACTCCTGCGGCTCGGTCCCCCTCCTGGTCGACAACACCTTCGCCACCCCGGTCCTGCAGCGCCCCGCCGGACAGGGTGCGCGACTGGTCCTGCACAGCGCCACCAAGTACCTGGGCGGCCACGGTGACGTGCTGGCGGGCGTGGTGGCCTGCGACGAGGAGTTCGCCGGCCGCCTCCGCCAGATCCGCTTCGCCACCGGCGGCATCCTCCACCCCCTCGCGGGCTACCTCCTCCTCCGCGGCCTCGCCACCCTGCCGGTCCGCGTCCACGCGGCCTCCGCGACCGCCGCCGAACTGACCCGCCGCCTCACCGCCGACCCCCGCGTCACCCACGTCCACTACCCCCGAGTCGGCGGCGCGATGATCGCCTTCGAAACCACGGCCGACCCCCACGAGGTCATAGCCGCGGTCCGCCTGATCACCCCCGCGGTAAGTCTCGGCAGCGTGGACACCCTGATCCAACACCCGGCTTCCATCAGCCACCGCATAGTCGACGAACAGGACAGACGGCACGCAGGCGTGAGCGACCACCTCCTGCGCATGTCAGTGGGCCTGGAGGATGTGGAGGATCTATGGCTGGACTTGAATCAGGCGTTGGGCCAGCGCCCCGAAAGGGGCGCGGGGCTGTGTCGATATGCGGCTCCGCCGCGGGGCGCGACAAGCCACGACGCACCCGCAGAGGCCACCGAAGCAGAACCCCTTACGGCGCTTCGGCCCTCGTAATCACCCGTGCGTCCACATCCAGCCGAGCCGTGATCACCAAGGTCCCCTCCTCAATCTGGTAATCAAGAGGAACCCCCAACCCCCGCATGGCGGCAACCATCCCCGTATTGGACGCCTGCGTCACGGCATACACGCTCTCGCACCCCGCAGCCAACGCCATCCCCACCAGCCTGCGCAGCAACTCCGCTCCGACCCCCCGCCGCTGCCACTTGTCCTCCACCAGCAACGCGACCTCGGTCTCGTCGCCGTCCCACAACAGGTGCCCGAGCCCGACGATGCGCCCGGACGCGGTCTGCACGGCCAGCGTCCGGCCGAACCGCGGGTTCAGCAGGTGGTTCAGATAGCGGTCGGCGTCCCCGACCGGCCCGTGGTACCGCAGCCCGAGCGTCCGCGCGGAGCACCGCTCGTGCATCTCCTTCGCGGCCTCCAGATCCCGCGTGTCCGCCCGCCGTACGGTGATGTCGTTGCCCTCCGGCAGCGTCAGTACGTCGTGGCCGTGCGGCAGGCGGGGACCGAGCCGCGCGTCCAGTTCCACCAGCGCCCGCGCCCGCGCGAACTCGGTCGGGGTGAACGGCAGGTACGGCCGCTCCACGGTGATCACTCCACCCTCCGGCGCCCGCAGCCGCATCACGGTGTCCTCGAGCACGCCCTCCACCGGCACGCCCTCCGGTGCCCGCCCGCCGCCGACCGCCACGGCGGGTGTCTGCCGGATGGTGCACCGGCCCACCAACTGCCGGAGAGCCAGCGGAAGTTCGGCCGCGTCCAGGGCGGTGCGGGCGGCCAGGCCCAGCACCCGGGTCGGTGCGTCCACCAGGTCGTGGGCATCGGCCCGCTCGATCCATGTGTCCGTGCCGCCGGCCGCCGCGACCACCCGGGTGAGCTCGGACGCCTCCAGCTCGCCGGGGGCCCGCAGCAGGAACTCGTCCACCGTGCCCACGGCCAGCGGATGTGTCTGCAGGCTCAGGATGTCCACCTGCCGTCCGGCCAGTGCCGTGCACAGTGCGGCCAGCGATCCGGGTTCGTCCTTCACGGTCGTCCGCATCCGCCACAGCACACCGGCGCGGGGCCCGGCCTGCTGCTCGGGAGGCAGCGGCCGGGCGTCGGTATCGCTTGTCGGGGGTGCGTGACCGTGGCGGCGTGACCACCAACTGTGGAACACCGTGGCAAGGCCGACGAGGTTCTTCCGCTTCGCACGCGCCACATCAGATATTTCTTGACTCATACAGCCACTGTGAAGGAAACGTGTTGCGTGATCACGAACGCACTGTGACTGATGGGTAAAGCGTACTTATGTACCTTTTGGTTGAATCTTTTCCTTCGTCAGGGCCGCGCGCCGAGGGATGACGCCGGAACGCGGCCCTGGAACGAGAGTAAGGGAGTTACTGGCCGACCCGGCCCGGCTGCAGTGTCCGAGTGAACAGCACCGTGCCGTCGTACTCGCGCAGACGCACCGTCAACTCCCCGCTGTCGCCGTCGATGTCGACCTCGCCGAAGAACTGGTACCCCTGGGCGGGTGACACGTTCGAGGCGGTCGGCGCCTTGACGAACACCCGGTCGGGGCCGAACGTGCCGTCCAGCGCGTTGGCCGGGAAGGCGCCGGCGTTCAGCGGGCCCGAGACGAACTCCCAGAACGGCTCGAAGTCCTTGAACGCGGCCCGTGAGGGGTCGTAGTGCTGGGCCGAGGTGTGGTGGACGTCCGCCGTCAGCCAGACCGTGCCGGTGATCCGCCGGTGCTTGATGTACCGCAGCAGCTCGGCGATCTGCAGCTCGCGGCCGAGCGGCGCTCCCGGGTCGCCCTGCGCGACGGCCTCGAAGTTCGGCTTGCCCTCGACCGGGTCGGGTACGACGAGGCCGAGCGGCATGTCGTTGGCGATGACCTTCCACACCGCGCGGGACTTCGCCAGCTCGCGCTTGAGCCACTCCAGCTGCTCACGGCCGAGGATGCCGACCGGGTCGGTGGTCTGGTTGTCGGGCGAGTTGGCGTTGCGGTAGGTGCGCATGTCGAGCACGAACACGTCCAGCAGCGGACCGTGGCCGACCTTGCGGTAGATCCGGCCGTCCGGGCGGCCGCTGATCGTGGAGATGGGGAAGTACTCGGAGAACGCCTGCCGCGAGCGCACGGCCAGGTCGTCGAGCTTCGTGCCGGCCGGGTAGGGGGTGCCGGTGCCGATGACCTCGCCCGGGTACCAGTTGTTGCGGACCTCGTGGTCGTCCCACTGGATGATGTTGGGCACCTGGGCGTTGAACCGGCGCAGGGCCGCGTCCAGCAGGTTGTAGCGGAAGTTGCCCCGGTAGTCGGCGAGGGTGGTCGCGACGTGCGACTTCTCCTCGGTGGTGACGTTCCGGTAGACGGTGCCGTCGGGCAGCGCCTGCGTGGCCGAGATGACGCCGTCGGCGTAGATGTTGTCGCCGCTGCACAGGAAGAAGTCCGGGTCGACCTTGGCCATGGCGTCGAAGATGCGGTAGCCGCCGATGGACTCGTTGATGCCCCAGCCCTGGCCCGCGAGGTCGCCGGACCACACGAACCTGACGCCCTTGCGGCGCTTGACGGGTGCGGTCCGGAAGGTGCCGGTGACGGGTTCGCCGGTGCGGCGCGGGTCGTCGGGGTCGGCGAGCAGTACCCGGTAGTGGATCTGCTCGCCCGCAGGGAGCCCGTGCAGCCGGGTCGTGCCGGTGAAGTCCGAGCCCTCGCCCAGCAGCGGACCGTGCCATCGGCGCGGGTTGCGGAACGACTCGGTCGCGGACGTCTCGACGATCATCCGCGCGGGTCGGTCGGAACGCACCCAGACCAGCCCGGAGTCGGTGGTCACGTCTCCCGCCTGCACACCCCAGCTCGCCTTCGGCCGCCCCGACAGGGCGAACGCCGGCGCCGCGCCGAGGGCGGTGGGCAGGGTCAGGGCCGCCGACGCGGCGAGCGAGCCGCGCAGCACGCTGCGGCGGGCGGGGAACGGACGGTGCGACATGGATGCGCCTCCAGGGACGGGATCCGGCCAGTGTTGCGGTCCCACACCTACTGGGGCGCCGCAGCGCACACGCAAACCACAAGTGAACAACTGACCGCCGGGGCGCGGGAATCGACTACTCGGCCATCAATCGCACGCCCGCTCGGATCCGCGCGGGGGACAGATGGGCGTATCCCAGGACGAGTCGCACGACCTCGTCGTCGTCCCGCCGGGCAAGCGCGTGCGTGTAGTCCGTCAGCGGCCGTACGGCGACACCGGCTTCGGCCACGCGCGCGAGGAAGCGTTCCTCGGGGCCGTAGCGGGGCGGGAGCGCCGCGATGACGTGCAGTCCGGCGGCGATGCCCGTCACCTCCGATCCCGGGAGGTGCTCCGCCAGCGCGGCGACGAGCGCGTCCCGCCGCTCGCGGTAGGCGCGCTGGCAGCGGCGCAGCTGGCGGTCGTAGTCGCCGCGCTCCACGAACCGGGCGAACAGCGCCTGGTCCAGGGTGGGATGGCCGAGGTCCATGGTGCGCTTGCGCTCGACGACCTCGTCGGCCAGCGACTCCGGCACGAGCAGCCAGCCGAGCCGCAGCCCCGGGGCGAGCGACTTGCTGACCGACCCCGTGTAGGCCACCCGCTCCGGATCGAGGCCCTGCAGGGCGCCGACGGGGGCGCGGTCGTAGCGGAAGTCGCCGTCGTAGTCGTCCTCCAGCACGAGTCCGTCCACCGAGCGTGCCCAGTCGAGCAGTTCGGCCCGGCGGCGCGCCGAGTAGGCGATGCCGGTGGGGAACTGGTGCGAGGGGGTCGTCACCACGGCCCGCAGGTCCGACTCGCGCAGCGCACCGACGCGGAGCCCTTCGTCGTCCAGGGGAACGGGCACGGTGGTGACGCCGGCCGCGGTGTACAGGGCGTCGTGCTGGGGGCTTCCGGGGTTCTCGACGCCCACCGTGCGCAGCCCGCGCGCGTGGAGCGCGAATCCGAGCAGTGTCGTCGCCTGCGCCACTCCGGAGACGACCACGATCCGCTCCGGGTCCGCCACCACGCCCCGGCGGCGCGCGAGCAGTTCCGCCAGCGCCGTACGCAGTCGGGGCAGCCCGCGCGGATCGGGATAGCCGAGATCCTGGTGGGGCAGCTCGGCCAGCACACCGCGCTGCGCCGCGGCCCAGGCCGCGCGCGGGAACAGCGACAGATCCGGTGTGCCGGGCACGAAGTCGGCCTCCGTGCCGGGCGACCGGGGCGCGAGGTCACGCGCGCGTGGCCGGGCCGCCCGTACCGCGCCGCTCACCCAGGTGCCGGCACCCCGGCCGCTGCGCAGGTACCCCTCCGCCGTCAACTGCTCGTACGCCTCGGTGACCAGCCCCCGTGACACCCCGAGGTCGGTGGCGAGGTCCCGGCTCGACGGCAACCGCGTCCCGGGCGCCAGCCGTCCCGACCGCACGGCCTCGCGCAGCGCCGCCTGCAGGGAACGGCCACGCGCGCGTGCCGGGGCGGAGGCGGCCGGCAGCAGCAGCTCCCAGGCGGGGGAGACGGCGGACTCCGCCGTGCCGTCCGGATTGGTCCCCGATGGCCTCATGGAAGTGGACCTTAAACCAGACCGCCCCGCTCCCTAGCGTCACCACCATGAACGCCACCACCGCCCGCGGAGCCCTCCTCGCCGCCCTCGCCTGTGTGCTCGTCGGCGGCTCCTTCACCGCCAACAGCGTCCTCGGCCACTACCCGTACGCGGGCGGGCAGTTCCTGCGCTACGGGGCGGCCTGTCTGCTCCTCGTCCCGCTGGCCGGCGCCGACGCGGCAAGGCGGCTGCGGACGCTGACCGCCCGCCAGTGGGTGCGGCTCGCGGCCCTCGCCGCCATCGGCATGGTCGGCTTCAACCTCGCTGTCATCGCCGCCGAACGCAGCGCGGAACCCGCGGTCCCCGGCGTCCTCGTGGGCTGCGCGCCGGTGATCGTCGCCGTCCTGGTGCCGCTCCTGTCGGGACGGCGGCCCCGGCGCCGGGTGCTGTACGGGGCGTCGCTGGTCGCCCTCGGCGCCTTCACCGTCCAGGGATGGGGCCGTACGGACGCGGCCGGGCTCGCCTTCTCGGGCTGCGCGCTCGCCGGCGAGGTCGGATTCGCGGTCCTGGCCGTGCCCGTGCTGCAGGTGCTGGGACCCAGGCTGCTGTCGGCCACCGTGTGCGGGCTCGCCGCGGCCGAGTCGGCGGTGGTCGGACTCCTGCTGCACGGCACGGCGTGGCTGCGCGGGCCCGACGGCGCCGAGGCCGCCGCGCTGGTGTGGCAGGCGGCGGTCGTCACCGTCGTCGGCTTCGTGTGCTGGTACATGGGCATGCAGCGCATCGGCGTCGAGCGCGCCACGCTGTTCTCCGGCCTGATCCCGGTCGCCGCCGCCTGCACCGCCCCGCTCGTCGGAACGGGCGCCTACGGGCCCGCCCAGGCCGTCGGCAGCGCTCTCGTGGGCGCCGGAGTCGCCCTCGGGTCCGGGGCGTTGACCCGGGGGCGGCCGGGGTCAGCGGCTGCCGTCGAGGAGGACGCGGGCGACCAGCGCCGGATCGTCGTTCATCGGGCAGTGCCCGCAGCCGGGCAGCCGCACCAGCCGCGCCTTGGGGATGATCTGCTTGGCGCGCACGCCCTGGCGGCGCACGAGGAGCATGTCCCTCGTGCCCCAGGCGACCGTGACGGGAATCGTGGGGATGTCGTCCCTGAACAGGACGGTGGCACCGGACCTGAGCGTGGCGTCGAACCCGGTGGCTCCGGCCAGCGCGAGCGTCTCGGCGACCACGGCCTCCGGTGAACGGCGGCCGGGGCGGGCGTAGATGGTGCTGGTCAGCATCGTGCGGCCGGCCGCCGACCGGGACAGCCGCTCGACCAGCGGCAGCGGCAGACGTTGCGCGATACGGCGCATCGCGAGCAGGACCCCGAAGGCGTACCGCCGCTCGGCCTCCGACCAGAAACCGGCGGGGGAGAGGGTGGTGACGGACCGTACGAGCCGCTCGCGGCCGAGTTCCAGGGCGAGCAGGCCGCCGAGCGAGTTGCCCGCCACATGGGGCCGGTCCAGCTCCAGCGCCTCGCAGAACGCGCCGAACACGGCCGTGGTGGTCGGGAGGTCGTAGTCCAGCCCCTCCGGCAGCCCCGGGGAGGCGCCGAAGCCGGGCAGGTCGACGGCGATCACGTCGCGCTCGGTGGCCAGGATGTCCACCACCGGGTCCCAGGCCTGCCGGTGGTGACCGATGCCGTGCAGCAGGAGCAGCGGCGCACCGCGGCCCACGCGCGTGTAGGCGACGGTCACGGGCTGCGGGCCGCGTGGGGAAGGGACCTTGAAGGAGACGGTGGCGGACATGGGTGCTCCTCGACTGGGGCTCGCTCGGTGCTCGCTGACGGACGCGCTGTAGACAGCTTGTCAGCAATTGCTACCGACGGGTAGCCCCTCGTGGGGTCGTCCACCGGGACTCGAACGCTCCCGCTCAATGTCCCCTGCGCACCTCCAGGTTGAAGTCGGCGTGTCCCGTGTGCCGGAACAGGTCGAGCCACAGCGGCAGGAACATCTCCACGCCGCGTGCCGAGCGGATGCCGCCCAGGTCGAGCACCCGGTGCGCCGGCCACCCGAACTCGCCGAGCATGCCGGTCACCCGCTCCTTGGCGCCCGCGTCGTCCCCGCACACGAAGACCTGGTGCTCACCGGGCACCAGCGAGGGCTCCACCATCACCTTGCAGTTGACCGTGTTCAGCGACTTCACCACGCGTGCGTGCGGGAACGCCCGCTGGATCTGCTCGCCCACGCTGTCCGACCCCACGGGGTCGAGGCGCACCTGCCCGTCCTCGAACGCCAGCGGGTTCGTCACGTCGACGACGACCTTGCCGTCCAGGTTCTCCGTCCCGGCCGCCTCCAGCGCGGCGAGCGCCACCCGTCCGCCCACGGCGACCACGACCACCTCGGCCGACGAGGCCGCCTCCGCGAACGTGCCGGCCCGCGCGCCCGCACCGGCGCCCCGCGCCCACTCCAGGGCGGCCGGATTGTCCTTCGTACGGGACCCCAGCGTCACCTCGTGGCCGAGCTCCGCCAGCTTGCCGCCGAGCGTCCGGCCCACGTCGCCCGTGCCCAGAACCGCGTACCGCATGGCCACCTCCGTCCGTCCGGACCGCCGACCGCCTCGGCGGCTCGCGGCCAATTCTGCTCCGGGATCTCCCCCGGGACACACGTATTTCCGCTGGACATGTCCGCACGCGTCGCATGGGATGGGGCCGTGACGACCGACACCGCGACCGATGTCTTCGAAGAGCACCGGCCCGTCCTGCTGGGCGTCGCCTACCGCATGCTCGGCCGGGTGGCCGACGCGGAGGACGTGGTCCAGGAGGCATGGCTGCGCTGGTCCGGCGCGGACCGCGGCGAGGTGCGCGAGCCGCGCGCGTACCTGGTGCGGATCACCACCCGCCTGGCCATCGACCGGCTCCGCCAGGTCAAGGCGCGGGGCGAGACGTACGTCGGCCCGTGGCTGCCCGAGCCGTACGTGACCGACTTCGGGGCCACCGTCCCGGACACCGCCGAGCGGGCCGTGCTCGCCGACTCCGTCTCCCTGGCCGTCCTGGTCGTCCTGGAGTCGCTGTCCCCGCTGGAGCGCGCCGTCTTCGTCCTCAGGGAGGCGTTCGGCTACCCCTACGCCGACATCGCGGCCATGCTCGACCGCGGTGAACCGGCGGTCCGGCAGCTCGCCGGGCGGGCCCGCAAGCACGTGGAGGAACGGCGACCCCGCTACGAGGTCGATCCGGAGCGGCGCCGGGAGCTCACCGAGCGGTTCCTCGCCGCCGCCGGGGAGGGTGACCTGGACGGGCTCATGGCCCTGCTCGCGCCCGACGTACGGCTGGTGGGCGACAGCGGCGGGAAGGCGCGGGCGCCGCTGCGGGTGCTGGAGAGCGCGGACAAGGTGGGCCGCTTCCTTGTCGGCGCCGCGGCGAAGGGCGTACCGGACCCGTCGTTCCGCATCATGGAGATCAACGGCGGTCCCGCGATCGTGGCGCTGTCCGCCGGCAAGCCCGACAGCGTCTTCCAGCTCGACGTCTTCGAGGGCCGTGTCCAAGCGGTGTACATCATGCGCAACCCCGACAAGTTGCAGTCGCTGCCCCTCGATTAGGTAACCGCTCTCTATCCGGGTCCTATGGGATCGAGGATTGGTCTTGACCAAGGGTTTGGGCCGCCCTATGGTCGCAGAGAAGTGCAACAACCTTTAATAAACAAGGGCGCTAAAACGCCGCCGGACCACGGCGATTGCGGAGGACAGGGTGGGGACCACGCAGCTGGAATCGGTGCCGGAACCGAAATACTGGCATCTCAAGACCGTGCTCAGTGAGGCACTGGACTCCGAGTTCACCGTCGGTGAGATCCTGCCGAACGAGCGCGACCTGGCCGCCCGCTTCGGCGTCGCCCGCGCGACGCTCCGCCAGGCCCTGGAGCAGCTCGAACTGGAGGGCAGGCTGCAGCGCCGCCGCGGGGTCGGTACGACCGTCGCCCCGCCGCGGGTGGGCGTCGCCGTGGGCACGGAGCAGCACGCCTGGCCGGGGGCCGCCGGTGACGTCTGGCAGGCCGTCGACTGCGCCCTGGCCGCAGCGCCGGCCGCCATCGCCGCCGCGCTGGAGACCGGGCCGGAGGAGGCCGTGCACACGGTGCGCCGCTCCCGGGTCTCGCACGGCCAGCCCGTCGCCGCCGAGCTGCTCTACGTCCCCGCCTCCTCGGTGCCGGACCTCTCCGCCATAGACGCCCCGTCCGGACCGGCACGCGCGCGTGCGGTGCTGCGTGAGCTGCAGCGGCTGGAGCTGGAGGGGCAGGAGAGCTCGGTCGAGCTGGGCTCCGCGCGCGCGGACGACGCGAAGGAGCTGGACCGGCTGCCGGGGGCGCCCGTCCTGGTCGTCACCACCCGCTACCTCGCGGCGGGCCGCATCGCCGCGTACTCCGTCGCCACGTACCGCGCCGACACCTGCCGGCTGACGTTCGGTGACTCGGGCAACGTGGAGATCCACCAGGATCCCGAACGCCAGGCGTCCTGACCCCACCCCGCTGACACACGCCGTGCGCCCCGCAACTACGCCAGGGCGCACGGCGTTTCCGCGTCGGGCGGGGGGCGTGGGGCATCGGCTCGGGTTCGTCGCTCGGGGGCACGCGGGTGCTGCGCTCGCGTTCGGTGCTTGCGGGTGCCGTGCTTGCGGCTCGGCGCCGGCGCCGAGCGGCGAGAGGCCGGGGCGTCGCCCCAGTCGGCGTCGGATGCGGCGTGGCCGCCCTGAGCCGCCGTATGGCCCTGTGGCTGGCGCGCCCCCGGGTGTTACTGCCGCTGCGGCTGGGATGCCTGCTGCTGGCGGTGCTGGCGGTGCTGGCGGTGCTGGCGGTGCTGTTGCTCCCGCTGTGGCGTCCGGTGCCGCAGGAGCCCAGTGCCTCAGGGCATCCGCAGGTCTGTCACGGGCCCAGGGCCTTGCCCGGGCCGGGGCCGCGGCGGGCTGTTGCTGTGGCCTCTACCGCGAAGAGCTGTTCCTCCACGTGGTCGAGGGCCAGACGGAGGGCTCCTGTCGCCACCGCGGCCTCGCCCAGGAGGGAGAGGGTCACCTTCGGGGGACGGAGGCAGTAGCGGGCCAGTTCGCGGCGCAGGGGATCCAGGACGCCGTCGAGGCCGGCCGCCCATCCGCCGATGACGACGAGCTCGGGGTCGAGGGCGAGGACCAGGGCGGCGACGTCGTGGACGAGGCGCTGGATGAAGCGTTCGACGGCGGCACGGGCCCGCTGGTCGCCCTCCCGGGCCTGCGCGAAGACCTTGGCGACGGCCTGCTCGTCGAGGGGATGCAGGGGCTCGTCGGTCGTGGACAGCAGCGTCTCCGGCGTGGCCTCACGGCCCAGCAGATGCAGCGCGCCGATCTCCCCGGCCGCCCCGCCGAACCCCCGGTGCAGCTGCCCCCCGATCAGCGAACCGGCCCCCGGGCTCAGCCCCGCCAGCACGAACACCACGTCGTCGGACTCGGTGGCCGCCCCCTTCCAGTGCTCGGCGACCGCCGCCGCGTTCGCGTCGTTCTCCACCAGCACCGGACACTTGAAGGACCGGCTCAGCCGCTCTCCGAGGTGCAGCCCCGTCCACTCGGGCAGCGCGGCACACAGCCGTACCGTGCCGTCGCCTTCGACGATCCCCGGTGAGGCGACCCCCACCGCCCGCAGCGAACTGCGCGGCACCCCCGCCCGCCGCAGCAGCTCGGCGACCGCGGTACGCAGCCGCTCCAGACGTTCGTCGGCCGGCGCAGACTCGTCGACGTCCTTCGAAACCGCGCCCAGCACCCGCCCGTCCAGGTCGGCGAGGAGCGCCGCCACGCGATGGGAACCGATGTCCAGGCCCAGCAGATGTCCCGCCTCGGCCCGGAAACGGAACCTGCGCGCGGGCCGCCCCTGACGCCGGATCACGCTCTCGTCCGGGGCCTTCTCGACGACGTACCCCGCCTCGATCAGCCCTTCGACGACGCCTTCGACGGTCGGCCGGGACAACCCGGTCACCCGGGTGATCTCGGTGAGCGTCGCGCAGTCCGTGGCGCGCAGCGCGTGCAGCACCACCGCGGAGTTGATCCTTCGCAGCAGCGAGGGATCCCCGCCGGTCAGCCGCCCCACGGTCCGTCCTCCCAGCTCGTGCGCGTGTTGGCCGGATGGTACTCGTCGTGGCGGAACCCGGCGAGTGCCGGTGTCCCAAGGGGCACGTCATCCCGGCGCCACGAACCCCGACTCGTACGCGGCGATCACGGCCTGGGTGCGGTCCCGCGCCCCCAACTTCGCCAGGACGCCGCTGACATGCGACTTCACCGTCTCCGTGCCGACGACCAGCCGGGCGGCGATCTCGGCGTTCGACAGCCCCCGGGCCATCAGCCGCAGCACCTCCGCCTCCCGCTCGGTCAGCCGCGCCCGCTCCAGCACCGCCCGCGCCTCCTGGTTCCCGCCGGCGTCACCGTGGGCGGCGGCCAGCCGCCGTACCGAGGCCGGGAACAGCAGCGACTCGCCCTCGGCGACCAACCGCACCGCGTGCACGATCTCGGCCGGCCGCGCCCGTTTCAGCAGGAACCCGTCGGCTCCGGCGCGCAGCGCCTCGTACACGTACTCGTCGTTCTCGAAGGTCGTCACGACGACGATCTTCGGCGGGTCGTCGACCGTGCGCAGTACCGCGCGCGTGGCCTCGATCCCGTCCATCAGCGGCATCCGCACGTCCATGGCGACCACGTCGGGCCGCAGTCGCCGTACCAGCGGGATCACCGCCGCGCCGTCGGCCGCCTCTCCCACCACCTCGATGTCGGGCTGCGCCTCCAGCACGGCCCGCAGACCGGCCCGGACGAGGGGCTCGTCGTCGACGAGGAGAACGGTCACCGGCATCCGGCCAGCGTAGATCAACTGACTGGCAGCTCCACCCGTACCTGCCAGTCGCCCTCGTCGGGCCCGGTGCGTGCACGGCCGCCGAGCAGCGCCGCGCGCTCGCGCATCCCGCGCAGCCCGCTGCCCCGGCCCGGACCGGACACACCGGCGGGCAGCGGATTGCGGACCTGCAGGGTGAGCATCCCGTCCGTGACCTCGACGCGGACGCGGACGCGCACGGGGACGGCACCCGCGTGCCGCAGCACATTGGTCAGGGCCTCCTGGAGGATGCGGTAGCCCTCGCGGGAGACGGGGCCCGGTATCGACTCCAGCGGACCGGAGACGTCGGCGTCGACCTTGGCGCCGGACCCGCGAGCGGACTCCAGCAGCCGGTCCGCCTCCGCCAGCGTGGGCCTGCCGCTCACCGGCCGCTCCGCCTCCCGCAGCACGGCGAGCACCCGCTCCAGGTCCTCCAGCGCGGCGCGCCCGGTGTCCTCGATGGCGGCGAGCGCCCGGCCGGTGAACTCCGGGTCGCCCGCGGCACGGGCGGCGCCCGCCTGGACCACGGCCACCGTGAGGGCGTGCCCGATGGAGTCGTGCAGTTCGCGCGCGATGCGGTTGCGCTCCAGGAGCTGCTCGGTGCGCGCCTCCAGGGCCTCGAGACGCTCGGCCGCGGAGGGACCGAGGAGCCGGCGTGCGACGGCGGTGACGACCTCGCCCAGGCCGACGACGACCCCGTACAGGGCGATGAGCGGGAGGGGCGCCAACAGGGCGTACGCCCAGTGGGGTTGGGCCTGGTCGAGGACCGGGATGTCGTCGGGGACGCGTCCGCGGGCCGTCCCGACCAGTTCGAAGGTGAGTATCGGCAGCCAGACGCAGGCGAACGCCACCGGTACTCCCAGCGCCATCCGCACCTCCAGCCACAGCACCGTGCGCAGCCGGTCCCGCCACGTCGTCGCCGGGCCCACCGCGATCCCCGGGTCCTGCCCACCGGGCGTCAGCAGCAGCCGTGCCTGCACCCCTTCGCCGATGCGCACCGCCGGAACGAGACCGACCGGGACCAGCACGGCCGCCGGTACCCACCACCTCGACATGTCGACGTACAGCCACACGCTGACGACCAGCATCGGCACCCACAGGTGCAGCAGGCGTGTGTACGTCGTCCCCCGGAGCAACGGGCGCAGAAAGCGGGCCATTTCGTCATCGTGCCAGCCGCCACCGACACCGGACCTCCCCCGGGCGGGGGAGACGAACGCCACCCGCGGGGGAGGTGACCGCCTCGTCCCGGCGGCCACGCTGCCGCCATGACCAGCATCGACGTCCACGACCTCACCAAGGACCACGGCACCCGGCGCGCCGTCGACCACCTCACCTTCCGCGTCCGCCCCGGCCGGGTCACCGGCTTCCTCGGCCCCAACGGCGCCGGAAAGACCACCACCATGCGGCTGGTGCTCGGTCTCGACCACCCCACGTCGGGCACCGCCACCATCGGCGGCCGCCGCTACACCGAACTCGGCGAACCCCTGCGCCACGTCGGCGCGCTGCTCGACGCGCGGGCCGCGCACGGCTCCCGCACCGGACGCGACCATCTGCGCGTCCTGGCGGCCGGCAACCGCATCCCGGGGCGGCGGGCCGACGAGGTGCTGGAGGAGACGGGGCTGGCACCGGTCGCCGGGCGCCGGGTGCGGACGTACTCGCTCGGCATGCGGCAGCGCCTCGGCATCGCGGCCGCCCTGCTCGGCGACCCCGCCGTGGTCCTGCTCGACGAACCCGCCAACGGCCTCGACCCCGAAGGCATCATCTGGATCCGCGCATTGCTGCGCCGGCTCGCGAAGGAGGGCCGTACGGTCCTGGTCTCCAGCCATCTGATGAACGAGACCGCGTCCTTCGCCGACGACCTCCTGGTCCTCGGACGCGGACGACTGCTCGCGGACACTCCCATGCGGGAGTTCATCGACACGCGCGTGCGGCCCCGGGTGCGGATCCGCACGACCGACCCCACGGCACTCACGACCGCCCTCGCGCACCACGGCCACGAAGCCGTCGAGCAGGGGGAGGGGCACTGGACGGTGGAGCACGCGCGCGTGGACGACATCGGCCGCCTCCTCTCCGCCGCCGGCGTCCCGATCCTCGAACTCGCGGCGGAGGAGGGCACCTTGGAGCAGGCCTATCTGGACCTGACGGGAACCGAGGCCGAGTTCACCGCACCAACCCAGGAGGCCTGACCATGGCGTTCACACCCGTGCTCCACTCCGAGTGGCTGAAGATCCGTACCCTCCGGTCGCTCGTCGCCGCTCTGTGCGCCGTCCTGCCGGCCACCGCCCTCTTCGCCGCGCTCGCCGCGACCGACAGCGACGGGGCCGACTTCGACCCGCTGTTCTCGGTGTTCTTCGGTGTCAACTTCGGGCAGATCGCCGCGATCGCCTTCGGTACGACGGCGGTGGCGGCCGAGTTCCGGGGCGGCGCGCTGCACGCCACGCTGGCCGCGGTGCCGTGGCGGGGACGGTGGTTCGCGGCCAAGGCGGTCGCCGTCGCCGTTCCCGTGCTGGGGGTGGGGCTGGTCACCGGTGGTGTGAGCCTTGCGGTCGGGGAGGCGGCGCTGGGGGCGGAGGCGGACGGGCTGACGTGGAGCGAAGAGGTGCGCGGAGTCGTCGGCTGTGCGGTCTATCTGACGCTGATGGCTCTGCTGGCGGCCGGACTGACCGCCCTGCTGCGCAGCGGTGTCGCGACACTAAGCGTCCTGATCCCGTTCCTGCTCATCGTCTCGTTCGTGGTCGGGGACATGTCCGGCACGGTGGCGGACGTCCTCCCGGACCGGGCGGGCCAGGCGGTCCTCCACGCCGACGGCGGCGGTCTCCTCGGACCGTGGGGCGGGCCGGCGGTGACGGCGTTGTGGGCGACGGCCGCGCTGGTGGCGGGAGCGTGGAGCGTTCGACGCCGGGACGCCTGACGCCTCACCAATTGTCAGTGGTGGCGGCAATACTGGATCACATGGACATCGTGAGGGACCTCGCCGTGCTCGACCTGCTGTGTGTCCAGGACTTCCCCACGGAACACGGCAGTACGGAGATGGGCTGCGGCGGGCCCGGATACTTCGTGGTCCCGTTAGGGCCGGTCACCTGGCCGAGCCCGGAGGACATGTACGCCTACGAGGTGGCGATGATCCAGCGGCTCAACGAACGCCTGGGCGCGCACGACCACTGGGGGACGACGACGCTCAGGGAACGCCTCATACGCGGCGAGGAGATAGCCCAGCCGTGGGCGAAGCTCGGCGTGCTGGTGGACGACCTGCGCACCTGGCCGGCCGGCCGGACCGGGCGCTGGATCACCCTGACCGTCTCCGACCGGGAGGATGCCGACGCGGCCCGACTGCTCGCCGCGGTCACCGACGCCGAAGGGCCCTGACCGGCTGACCCTCCGCCGCCACCCGGAGCCTCGCGAACTCCTCGGCCATCGTCTGCGCCGTCCAATGCGCGTTCAGCCCGCTCGGATTCGGCAGCACCCACACGCGCGTGTCCCCGATCACCCGGTCCTGCGGCCCCACTTGGGCCTTGCGGTCGTCGAAGGCCGCCCGGTACGCGGTCACCCCCACCACCGCCAGCCAGCGGGGCCTCAGCCGCGCCACCTTCAGCGCCAACTGCCGCCCGCCCTCCCGGTACTCCTCCGCGCTCAGCTCGTCCGCCCGCGCGGTCGCCCGCGCCACGACGTTCGTGATGCCGAGCCCGTACGACAGCAACTCCCCCTGCTCCGCGGGCTTCAGCAGCCGGGGCGTGAAGCCCGACAGGTGCAGCACCGGCCAGAACCGGTTGCCGGGGCGGGCGAAGTGATGGCCCGTCGCCGCCGTCATCAGGCCGGGGTTGATGCCGCAGAACAGGACATGGAGGCCGTCCGCGACCACGTCCGGGACGAGACGGTCGCGCGCGGCCTCCAGTTCCTCCTGGGTGAAGCGGGTCAGAGGATCGCCCCCGGCGTGTAGCCCGCGGCCTCCGGGTGCTGCTTGACGATCTCCTCGACGCGGCCGACGACCGCGGCGACCTGGGCGGCCGCGGCGCCGGTGAAGGACAGCTTGTCGGCCATCAGCGCGTCCAGCCGGGCACGGTCGAGGGGGATGCGCTCGTCGGCGGCCAGCTTGTCGAGCAGTTCGTTGCGCTCGGCGCCCTGCTCGCGCATCGCCAGCGCGGAGGCGACGGCGTTCTCCTTGATGGCCTCGTGCGCGACCTCGCGGCCCACACCGGCACGCACCGCGCCCATGAGGACCTTGGTCGTGGCGAGGAAGGGAAGGTAGCGGTCCAGCTCGCGCGCGACCACCGCCGGGAACGCGCCGAACTCGTCCAGGACCGTCAGGAACGTCTCCAGCAGCCCGTCCAGCGCGAAGAAGGCGTCCGGCAGGGCCACCCGGCGCACCACCGAGCAGGAGACGTCCCCCTCGTTCCACTGGTCGCCCGCCAGCTCGCCGGTCATGGAGGCGTAGCCGCGCAGGACGACCATGAGGCCGTTGACGCGCTCGCAGGACCGCGTGTTCATCTTGTGCGGCATCGCGGAGGAACCGACCTGGCCCGGCTTGAAGCCCTCGGTCACCAGCTCGTGCCCGGCCATCAGCCGGATCGTCTTGGCGAGCGAGGAGGGAGCGGCGGCCAGCTGGACCAGGGCGGTGACGACCTCGTAGTCCAGTGAGCGCGGGTAGACCTGGCCGACCGAGGTGAACGCCTGCGAGAAGCCGAGGTGTCCGGCGATCCGGTTCTCCAGCTCGGCGAGCTTGGCCGCGTCGCCGCCCAGCAGGTCCAGCATGTCCTGCGCCGTGCCGACCGGGCCCTTGATGCCGCGCAGCGGGTAACGGCCCAGCAGCTCCTCGACCCTGCCGTACGCCACGAGCAGTTCGTCGGCGGCCGTCGCGAACCGCTTGCCCAGCGTGGTGGCCTGCGCGGCGACGTTGTGCGAGCGGCCGGCCATGACCAGCTCGCCGTACTCGCCGGCCAGCTTGCCCAGGCGGGCGAGGACGGCCACGGTGCGGTCGCGCATCAGCTCCAGCGACAGCCGGATCTGCAGCTGCTCCACGTTCTCGGTGAGGTCGCGGGAGGTCATGCCCTTGTGCACGTGCTCGTGCCCGGCGAGGTCGTTGAACTCCTCGATCCGCGCCTTCACGTCGTGCCGCGTGACCTTCTCGCGCTCGGCGATGGAGGCCAGGTCGACGGTGTCGAGGACGCGCTCGTAGTCGGCGATCGCCGCGTCCGGCACCTCGATGCCGAGATCCTTCTGGGCCCGCAGCACGGCGAGCCAGAGCTGCCGCTCCAGCCTCACCTTCTGCTCGGGCGACCAGAGCGTGGCGAGCTCGGCGGAGGCGTAGCGTCCGGCGAGGACGTTCGGGATGCGGGGCTTGGCGGGAGCGGAAGTCACGTGGATGGATTCTACTGGCGATTCGTGCAGGCCAGCGCCGCGGCCCGGTTCGTCGGATGCTACGAGACCGGCGTCACGGTGCGGCATCGGCGAGTTCCGCCAGCACGTCCGCGTGGCACAGCTCGGGCGCGCACCAGCAGGCCAGCGTGCGGCCGTGCAGCTCCGGCACCAGGTCCAGCAGCTCGGGACGCTCCAGCAGATACGCCCGGTACATCGCCATCACCTCCGCGCGGGTGCCGTCCCGGCGGCGCCCGGAGGTGTCGTACGCGAAGGGGTTGGAGAGCGGGTGCCGGGGCAGGTCCCAGCCGCCCAGGGTCCAGCGGCGGCCGACGTAGACGAGGTCCTCGGGGGCGAGTTCCAGCCGGGGGCCGAAGTCGTGGATGCGGCCCCTGAGGTTGATCACTCGCGTCACCATGAGCGTCTACGCCCCCGGGCCCTCGTAGGGCAGCAGGTCGGGGCGCTTGGCGGGGCGGCCGTCACCCGAGGAGCGGCCCGTCAGGCGGCGGCCGATCCACGGCAGCAGGTGCTGCCGGGCGAACCGCGCGTCCGCGATGCGCCGGGCGAGCCAGCCGGGCGGCACGGTGGCCGGTATCGGCGTGCGCCACTCGGTGTCCTCGGGGTCGTAGCCGAGCCCCTGCCAGACCGCCTCGGCGACCCTGCGGTGCCCCTCGGCCGTCAGGTGCAGCCGGTCCACGTCCCACAGCCGCGGATCGCTCAGCGAGGGCGCCCCGTACAGGTCGACGACCAGGGCGCCGTGCCGTGCCGCCAGCTTGTCGACGGTGGCGAACAGTTCCTCCATGCGCGGCCGGAACCGCTCCAGGACCGGGCCCTGCCGGCCGGGGCTGCGCATCAGCACCAGCTGCTCGCAGGACGGCGCCAGCCGCTCCACCGCCTCCGTCAGCAGCCCTCGGACGCGGCCCATGTCGCACTTCGGCCGCAGGGTGTCGTTGAGGCCGCCGACCAGGGTGATCACATCGGGCCGCATGGCCGCCGCCACGTCGACCTGCTCCTCGACGATCTGCCCGATCAGTTTGCCGCGCACGGCGAGGTTGGCGTACCGGAAACCGGGGGTCACGGCGGCCATCCGGCCGGCCAGGAGATCGGCCCAGCCCCGGTAGGAGCCGTCCGGGAGGAGGTCCGACATGCCCTCGGTGAAGGAGTCGCCGACCGCGACGAGGCTGGTGTACGTGGGGTTCTTCTGCATGGCGGTTGAGATGGTAACCCGCTTGCCATACCCGTCGGTCGGTCGGCCTCCCGGTGCCCGTGGTCAGGCGGGCTGTCCGAACAGCTCCCGCAGCACGTCCTCCATGGTCACCATCCCCTCCAGCCGCCCGTCGTCACCGAGCACGGCGGCGAGATGGGTACGGCTGCGGCGCATCGCCGTCAGGACGTCGTCCAGCGGGGTGGCCGCCCGTACGCGCGCGATGGGCCGCATGTCCCGCACCCGGAAGGGCACGTCCCGGCCGGCGGCGTCCAAGGCGTCCTTGACATGCAGATAGCCGGTGATCCGGCGGCCCTCGTCGACGACCGGGAAGCGCGAGAATCCCGACTCGGCCGACAGCCGCTCCAGCTCCTCCGGAGTGACCCCCACGCGCGCGTAGACGACGCGTTCCAGCGGCAGGACGACATCGCGCACCGGACGCCGGCCCAGTTCCAGGGCGTCGTTGAGCCGCTCCAGCGCACGGTCGTCGATCAGACCCGCCTCGCCCGAGTCCCGCACGATGCGGGCCAGCTCGGCGTCCGAGAAGGTCGCCGCGACCTCGTCCCTGGCCTCCACCCGCAGCAGCCTCAGCAGGACGTTGGCGAAGGCGTTGACCGTGAAGATCACCGGACGCAGGGCGCGGGACAGGGCGACCAGCGGCGGCCCGAGCAGCAGCGCGCTGCGCACCGGTTCGGCGAGCGCGACGTTCTTCGGCACCATCTCGCCGAGCAGCATGTGCAGATAGGTCGCCAGGGACAGAGCGATCACGAAGGACACCGCGTGCCCCGCGCCCTTGGACACGCCCACGGCGTGGAACACCGGCTCCAGCAGATGCGCGATGGCCGGCTCGGCGACGACACCGAGGACCAGGGTGCACAGCGTGATGCCGAGCTGGGCCGCCGCCAGCAGCGCGGACACGTGCTCCAGACCCCACAGCACGCTCCGGGCCCGCCGGTCGCCCTCCTCGGCGTGCGGTTCGATCTGGCTGCGGCGCACCGAGATCAGCGCGAACTCGGCGCCGACGAAGAAGGCGTTGACGACGAGCGTCAGAAGGCCGATCAGCAGCTGTACGGCGGTCACTTCCCACCCTCCTCGACGGTTCGGTCGGCGCTGTCGTCGAACGGCGCGTGCATCAGTACCCGCGCGGCCCGGCGCCCCGAGGCGTCCACCACGTCCAGCCGCCATCCGGCGACGTCGACGGTGTCGCCGGTGGCCGGGATGCGGCCGAGCTCGCTCGCGACGAGGCCGGCCAGCGTCTCGTACGGTCCCTCGGGCGCCCGGAGTCCGACGCGGGCGAGCTGGTCGACGCGGGCGGAGCCGTCGGCCGAGTACAGGGCCCGGCCGTCGTTGTCGCTGCCCGCCGGGGCGAGGTCGGGTGTCTCGTGCGGATCGTGCTCGTCGCGCACCTCGCCGACGACCTCCTCGACGATGTCCTCCAGGGTGGCCACGCCGGCGGTGCCGCCGTACTCGTCGATCACGACGGCCATGGTCCGCTTGCCGGACAGCCGGTCGAGCAGCCGGTCGACGGTGAGCGTCTCCGGGACGAGCAGCGGCTCGCGCATGATCTCGGAGACGGGTACGCGCAGACGACGGTCGGCTGGTATCGCCAGCACGTCCTTGATGTGCGCGGTGCCGACGACCGAGTCGAGGCCGCCGCGGTGGACGGGGAAGCGGGACAGCCCGGTCGCGCGGGTCGCGTTGGCCACGTCCTCGCAGGTGGCCTGGGCGTCCAGGGCGATGACCTGCACGCGCGGGGTCATCACGTTCTCCGCCGTCAGGTCGGCGAGGTTCAGGGTGCGTACGAACAGCTCCGCGGTGTCCGCCTCCAGGGCCCCCTCCCGCGCGGAGTGCCGGGCCAGCGCGGCCAGCTCCTGGGGGCCGCGCGCCGAGGCCAGCTCCTCGGCGGGCTCCAGGCCGAAGCGGCGCACCACGCGGTTGGCCGTGTTGTTGAGGTGGGCGATGAAGGGCCGGAAGGCCGCGCTGAACCAGCGCTGGGCGTTGCCCACCCGCTTGGCCATGGCCAGCGGCGAGGAGATGGCCCAGTTCTTGGGCACCAGCTCGCCGACGACCATCAGGAAGACGGTCGACAGGGCCGTACCGAGCACCAGGGCGATCGAGTCGGCCGCGGAGCGCGACAGACCCAGCGCCTGGATCGGGCCCGCGATCAGTTTGGCGATGGACGGTTCGGCGAGCATGCCGACGACCAGGTTGGTGACGGTGATGCCGAGCTGGGCGCCGGAGAGCTGGAACGTCAGGTTCCGTACGGCCTTCAGAGCGCCCGAGGCGCCCCGCTCGCCGCGCTCCGCGGCCCGCTCCAATTCGCCCCGCTCGACCGTGGTCAGGGAGAACTCGGCCGCGACGAAGGCGCCGCAGGCGAGCGAGAGCAGGATCGCCACCAGCAGCAGGAGCACTTCGGTCATCGGGTCACCTCCGTCCCATCGTCGGGCAGGGCGGGGAGGATCGCGCGATGTCGGACACTGCGCGTGCTACTGGGGGGCTCGCCCATGGGCGGACGCTCACACCTTTCATGCCGGACCGGGTGGTCCCCGATGCGGGGACCGAAGGGTCCTCCCATGGTAAAGGATGGGCAAAGTACCTCAGTCGGCGAAGGGCTTCACCCAGCGCCGCCACTGCTCCTGCGGCTCGTACCCGGCCGCGCGCCAGGCGTGATGCGCCGTCTCGTTGCGGACCAGCACCATCGCGTCCCCGCGCCGCCCGCCGAGCCGGACGAACCGCTCCTCGGCCGCCGCCAGCAACGCCGAGCCGATGCCCTGCCGGCGCCGCCCCGGATGCACCGCCAGCCGGTACAGATGACAGCGCCAGCCGTCGAAGCCCGCGATGACGGTCCCGACCAGTTCGCCGTCCTGCTCGGCCAGGATCAGCGCCTCGGAGTCACGGCCGACCAGCCGCTCCACGCCGTCCCGGTCGTCGCTGATGCTGGTGCCCTCGGCGGCCGTCTTCCAGAAGGCGAGGACGGTGTCGAGGTCGTCGGATGTCGCGGCTCGTGTGCGCGGTTCAGTCATACGGCGATCCCAGCACCGCCGACCGGCCGGGACACGGAATTCCACCATCCGGACGCTCAGCGCCCGCGCAGCCGGTCCATGACCGGGGCGAACGCCTCCAGCTCCAGCGTCTCTTCGACGGTCGTGTCGGGCACACGCCGACTGTCAGCGGCACAGGGGTTCCTCGGAGGCGAGCAGCCGCTCCAACGCCTCGACGGCGCACCGCAGCCAGAGGCCCGCGTGGAGCGGGGCCGATCAGGCCGATGCCGAAGCGGCACGTGCGGGGGATGAAAACTCCTCGTCGTCAGGACGGAGGCTCCCTCAGTCGTGGGCGATGGCCGCCAGCACGTTCATGCGCGACGCTCGCAACGCGGGCAGCAGGGCCGCCACGACACCCACCACCGCCGAGCCGATCACCACCGCGACGATCGTGCCCCAGGGGATGGCCAGCGCCTTCATGCCCTGCAGCGCCAGCACCTGCTGGGTGCACACGCCCCACACCAGACCGAGCGCGAGCCCGAGCACCGCGCCGAAGACCGCGATCACCACCGACTCCAGCCGGATCATCCGCCGCAACTGGCGCCGGGCGAGCCCGATGGCCCGCAGCAGGCCGATCTCCCGGGTGCGCTCCACCACCGACAGGGCGAGGGTGTTGACCACGCCGAGCACCGCGATGATGATCGCCAGTCCGAGCAGCGCGTACACCAGGTAGAGCAGCACGGCGATCTGGTCGTGGATCAGTTTCTTGTAGTCGGCCTGGTCGCGGACCTGGACCTGCGGATAGGGCTTGAGCGTGGTCTCCAGGTTCTTGCGCAGCTGGTCGGCGCTGGTGCCGGCGGCCTTGTCGACGTAGAGCACGGTGTCCTGCCCGCCCGGCACGTACTTCTCCACCGTGGCGATGCCGAAGTACAGCCCGCCCTGGGTGCCGAACCCGCTGGAGCCCTCCTGGTTGGTCAGGGCGCCGACCCGGACCCGGGTGGTCTGCCGGCCGGGGAACTCGACGGGCAGCACGCTGCCCAGCCGTACGTGGTGGTCGTCGGCGAACTTCGCGTCCATGGCGATGCCGCCGTCGGCCAGCGCGGACGCCGTGTCGCCCCGGGTGTAGGTGATGTGCGCGACCTCGTCGAGTCTCGGGTCGAAGCCCGCGGCCGTCGTCTCGACCCGCTTTCCGTCCGGCAGCCGTACCGCGACGGCCGTGAAGCGCTCCCGGACGACGAGACGGACGCCGTCCGTCGCCCGTACCTTGTCGGTGATCTCCTGGTTGAACGGCATGAAGTTGCTGTTCTGCACCATGAAGTCGGCGCCGAGCGTCTTGTCGATCTGCCGGTCGAAGGACTTGGACATGGAGGCGCTGGCCACCGACATCCCGCCCACGAGGGCGAGGCCCACCATGAGCGCGGCCGCGGTGGCGCCGGTACGGCGGGGGTTGCGCAGCGCGTTGCGCTGGCTCATCCGGCCGACCGAGCCGAACAGCGCGGGGAAGGCCCCGCCCAGCACCCGGATCATCGGCCGGACCAGAAGCGGTCCGGCGATCACGGTCGCGATGAGCGTCAGGACCACGCCGAGCCCCAGCAGGGAGGCCGCCGAGGCGGTCTTCGAGGACGCGGCGCAGCCCGCCAGCGCGGCCACCCCGAGCACCCCCACGACGGACCCGGCCACGGCACGGACCTTCAGGGGACGCCCGACGCCCGCCACCTCGGCGTCCGCCAGCGCCGCCATCGGGGACACACCGGCGGCGCGCCGTGCCGGGAGGTAGGCCGCGACGAAGGTGACGCCGACCCCGACGACGTACGCGGCGACCGGTGTCGCCCAGCCGACGACCATCTCGGCCGTGGTGAGGTTCATGCCGAAGGTGCTCATCAGCTTGATCAGCCCGGCGGCGAGCCCGATCCCGGCCGCCAGGCCCAGCGTCGAGCCGACCAGGCCCAGCAGCACCGCCTCGGTGAGCACGGAGCGGCGCACCTGCCGTCGGTCCGCGCCCAGGGCGCGCAGCAGGCCGAGTTCGCGGGTGCGCTGGGCGATCAGCATGGAGAAGGTGTTGACGATCAGGAAGACGCCGACCAGGACCGCGATGCCCGCGAAGCCGAGCATCACGTACTTGATGACGTCGAGGAAGCCGCCCAGTTGCGCCGCCGAGGACTTGGCCTGCTCAGCCGCCGTCCGCACGTCGTAGTCCCGGGTGCCGGTCAGGGCGGTGACGCGCTGCTTGAGCTGGGGGTCGGTCACGCCCTTCGCGGCGAACACGGAGATGCTCGTGGCCCGGTCGGGGGAGCCGAGCAGCTTGGCGGCGGCCACCTGGGGGTCGAGGTAGACCAGGGCGGCGCCCGGGTTGGTGGTGGTGAAGGTGGCGATCCCGACGACCCGGACGCGGAAGGTGCCGGGCTGGGCCATCACGGTGAGCGGGTCGCCGATCCGCACGTGCCTCTTGTCGGCGGTGTCCGCGTCGAGCAGCGCCTCGCCCGCGCCGTGCGGGGCATGACCGGAGGTCAGCCGCACGGGGCTGCGGTCGGTCAGGTACCAGTCCGTGGCGATGGTGGGTGCGCCGGTGGTCGGTCCCACCGACTTGTCGTGCCGGTCGACGATCGTGACGTTCTGGACGCCGACCTCCGCGTGGGTCGACCTGACCCCGTCGACCCGCGCCAGCCGCCGCGCCAGCTCGGCGGGCACGGTCCGGGTCTCGCCGGTTGGCACGGAGGACTTCAGGTCCTCCTTGGGGGAGACGGTGACGTCGGCGGCGGTGGAGTGGAAGAGCCGGTCGAAGGTGCGGGTCACCGTGTCCGAGAAGATCAGGCTGCCCGCGACGAAGGCCACGGACAGGATGATCGCGAGCGCCGAGAGCAGCAGCCGGCCCTTGTGCGCGAGGAAGCTCCGCAGCGTCGCCCTGAGCACCGGCCTACTCCCGTCCGTCCGTGTCCGTGCCCTCGTCCTTGTCGCCGAACTGGCTGCGGATGACGTCGAACCGCTTCATCCGCTCCAGTACGGCCTCCGCCGTGGGCCGCTCCATCTCGTCCACGATGCGTCCGTCGCCGAGGAAGAGCACCAGGTCGGAGTGGGCCGCGGCCCCCGGGTCGTGGGTGACCATGACGACGGTCTGCCCCAGCTCGTCGACGGCCTGGCGCAGAAAGGCGAGCACCTCCAGGCCGGCCCGTGAGTCCAGGTTGCCGGTCGGCTCGTCGGCGAAGATCAGCTCCGGTCGGGAGGCCAGCGCCCGTGCGCAGGCCACACGCTGCTGCTGGCCGCCGGACAGCTGCGAGGGCCGGTGCCTCAGCCGGTCGCGCAGACCGAGGGTGTCGATGACCTGGTCCAGCCACTTCTCGTCCGGCTTCTTGCCCGCGATGTCCATGGGCAGGGTGATGTTCTCGGCGGCGTTGAGCGTGGGGATGAGGTTGAACGACTGGAACATGAACCCGATCCGGTCCCGCCTCAGCCGGGTCAGCTCGCGCTCCTTCAGCCCCGTGATCTCGGTGTCACCGAGCCACACCTGACCCGCCGAGACCGTGTCCAGGCCCGCGAGGCAGTGCATCAGCGTGGACTTGCCGGAACCCGAGGGGCCCATGACGGCGGTGAAGCGGCCGCGCGCGATGTCCACGTCCACCGAGTCCAGGGCCAGCACCGTCGTCTCGCCCGAGCCGTACGCCTTGGTCAGCCCGCGGGCGCGGGCCGCGATCCGGTCGGCCGGCGCTTGGCCGGGGGCGTGCTCCGCAGCAGATGTGGACAAGGCCGCCTCCTCCTCAGGACGTGCCGACTCCGGCGTCCCGGCCGAGCGTAGTGTGATCCCGCCCACACCCGGTATCCCCCTTGCGGTCGGGCCGGTCTCCACCCCAGGTCGGGCCCCCGATACCGGTGTAAGGGGCATCCTCCACCCTGGGCAGGAGGGGCACGTGCCCCTTGCCGTGCTAGCACCTGGGCGCTAGCTTCGAGGTATGGCGAAGACGCAACTGAACGTGAGAGTGGACGAGGGCACCGCCCGCGCCGCCCGCGAGCGCGCCCTGGCCCGCGGGATGAGCGTCAACCGCTACATAGAGGAACTGGTCAGACAGGACACCGGCGAAGTGGGGCACACCTTCGTCGAGGCCGCGGCCGACTTCATGAAGCAGTACGAGTCGGTCTTCGCGGACGAGTTCGGCGGGGAGAACGAGGGCACACGCGAAGGTCGCCGCTGATCCCTTGAGCAACCTCAGAATCGACCTCGCCTGGCTTCTCATGCTCGCCGAACAGAACACGCCGGGGGATCCCCAGGTCACGGACTGGGGCGCCCTCATGGCCGCCGTCGCCCGCCACGAGGCGGAGATATTCGACGTGCCCGTCTACGACAGCCCGCACGCGCGCGCCGCCTCCCTGCTCCAACTCCTCATCCACGTCCCGGCGCTGGAGCGCTCCAACGCCCTGTTCGCCTCGGCCGTCGCCTACGCCTATCTCGTCGCCAGCGGCCTGAAGGTGGCCACCTCGCCCGTGCAGGTCCGCGAACTGGCCCGGCTGGTCAAGAGCGGCGAGGCGACGGTGTACGACATCGCCGCCGAGCTGCGTCAGTGGACGGTCTGATCACGTGTCCGCGGCCGCTTCCTCGGCCGCGGGCCGCCAGGCCGTGCCCAGCACGCAGTACGAGGTGGGCAGGGTCGGGCCGGACTCCGGCATCAGCAGCCGACGGTAGGGGCCGAGTTCGAACCCGGCGGCGCGCAGGGCGGCGACCGGGTCGCGGGCGAGGTGACAGCCGCCGTTGAGCGGTGGCCACAGCGTGCGGTCCAGGAGCCGCTGGGTGAGCGTCATCGCCGGACCGCCGCCCCGGCCGTGCTCGAAGAACCGCACGACTCCACCGGGCCGCAGCACCCGCCGCACCTCGCCCAGCGCCCTGGGCACGTCCCGCACGCTGCACAGCACCAGCGAGACCACCGCCGCGTCGAAGGCCTCGCTCTTGACGGGCAGCGCCTCCGCGGCGGCCGGCACGACGTCGACCGGCACCTCGGCGCGCAGGGCGTTCTCGACCGCCAACTGCCGCAGACTCCGCTCCGGTTCGAGGGCGACCACTTCCGACACGGTGCTCGGATAGTGCGCGAAGTTCAGCCCGTTCCCCGCGCCGATCTCGATGACGCGGCCCGACAGCCCCGCCAGCAGCCGGTCACGGATCGCGCCCATCCCCATCCGGGTCTCGGCCGAGACACTGACCCGGGCGTAGTAGCGGGCGAACAGCGGGTGGTGCACGGGATCCCGGGCCGCCTTCACGGAGCCGGAGCCGGGGGACCGTAGCGGCATGGGGACCTCCTCCGCAGGACGGGCCTTAGGGCGATTGTCCCCCGAACGGGCCCCGCGCACCCCCCTGCGGCGGGTCACCGGACGAAGTCGCGGACCCGATCCCCTACGGCCGGGGCGCCTCCCGCGTCCGGAACGCCGCCGCGTCCCAGGTGCCGTCCAGCCGTGACGCGAGCCAACCCGGTGCCTTCACGCGGAAGTCGGCCGGGGCGAGGGAGCCGGCGCCCATGGGGAGGGCGCCCAGCAGCGGGGCTCCGGCGACCTCCGGCAGGTCGGTGATGTTGCACCGCATCGCCAGATCGGGGGAGTCCGGCCAGCCGCCGATGACGACGCCGAGCAACTCCACGCTCCTGCGACGCAGTTCACGCGCCGTCAGTTCCGTGGTGTTGAGGGTGCCGAGACCGGCCGTCGCCACCACCAGCACCGGCGCCCGCAGCAGTTGCGCCGCGTCCGCCAGGGTCCCGCCCTCCTCGTCGAACCGCACGAGCAGTCCGCCGGCGCCCTCCACGAGCACCAGATCGTGCTCGGCGGCCAGCTTGGCGGCGCCCTCGGCGACGTCCTGCGGACGCACCGGCGTCATCCCGGCCCGTCGCGCGGCCGTCGCCGGCGCCAACGGCTCGGGAAAGCGGGCTAGTTCGGTCGCCGTCACGGCACCGGCGAGCCGGGCCACCTCGTCGGCGTCCCCGCGCTCGTCCGGCCGTACCCCCGTCTGCGCGGCCTTCAGCACCGCCACCGAGCGGCCGGCGGCGACCGCGGCGGCGGCGACCGCGGCCGTCGTGATCGTCTTGCCGACCTCGGTCCCCGTGCCTGTGATCACCAGTACCGGCATCTCAGCCCTCCCGCGCCGCCGCGCACACCGCGCGCGCGATCCGTGCCACATCCGCGTCCCCGGTGACGTACGGCGGCATCGTGTAGACCAGGTCGCGGAAGGGCCGCAGCCACACGCCCTCGCGCACGGCCGCCTCCGTCGCGGCCTTCATGTCGACGGCGTGGTCCAGCTGCACGACCCCGATGGCGCCCAGGACCCGTACGTCCCGCACGCCCGGAAGCTCACGCGCCGGTTCCAGACCCTCCCGGAGCCCCGCCTCGATGCGCTTGACCTCCGCGAGCCAGTCCTGGCCGAGCAGCAGCCCGATCGAGGCGCAGGCGACGGAGGCGGCCAGCGGGTTGCCCATGAAGGTCGGCCCGTGGGCGAGCACCGGGACCTCGCCCCGCGAGATGCCGTCGGCGACCCTCGGGGTGCACAGGGTCGCCGCCATGGTCAGGTAGCCGCCGGTCAGCGCCTTGCCGACACACATCACGTCCGGCGTGACGGCCGCGTGCTCCGCCGCGAACAGGGCGCCCGTCCGCCCGAAACCGGTCGCGATCTCGTCGAAGACGAGCAGCACGTCGTGCGCGTCGCACGCCTCGCGCAGCACCCGCAGATAGGTGGGGGAGTGGAACCGCATCCCGCCCGCGCCCTGCACCACCGGCTCGACGATGACGGCGGCCAGCTCGTCGGCGTGCTCGGCGACGGAGGAGCGCAGCCGCTCGGCGTACGCCTCCTCGTACTCGGCCGGGGGCGGGTCGACGAACACCTGGCGCGGCAGCACCCCGGTCCACAGCTCGTGCATCCCGCCCTCGGGATCGCACACCGACATCGGCTGCCAGGTGTCGCCGTGGTAACCGCCGCGCCAGGTCAGCAGCCGCTGTTTCGCGGGCCGCCCGAGGGAACGCCAGTACTGCAGGCACATCTTGACCGCGACCTCGACCGACACCGAGCCGGAGTCGGCGAGGAAGACATGCTCCAGACCGTCAGGAGACATGTCGACAAGGAGCTTCGCGAGGCGTACGGCGGGCTCGTGGGTGAGCCCGCCGAACATCACATGGCTCATCCGGCCGAGCTGCTCGTGCGCGGCCTCGTTGAGCACCGGGTGGTTGTAGCCGTGGATCGCCGACCACCAGGACGACATGCCGTCGACCAGCTCGCCCGAGCCGTCCGCCATCCGCAGCCGCACCCCGCTCGCCGACTCCACGACGAGCGGTTCGGCCCGGCCGGGCATCGGCCCGTAGGGATGCCAGACGTGCCGCCGGTCCAGCTCCAGCAGCTCGGGGACGGGCAGGTCAGGCATTGGGCGCGAGGTCCGTTCCGGCACCGCGGCGGCGCACGGCGACCAGGTCGGTGCGGGGCTCCGCCGCGACCGCCGCCGTACCGCACACGCCGCCGGCCTCGTGCGAGCCGCACCCGGCGCCGTCGCGGGAGCCGCAGCCCGCGCTCTCGTGCGAGCCGCAGCCGCCGCCGGCCTTCACCCGGTGCTCCGGCAGGGTCACCTGGTCGGTGCCCTCCACCTCGAACCCGGCGTCGGCGATCATCTCCAGGTCGGCCTGGCCGGCCTGGCCCTCGGTGGTCAGGTAGTCGCCGAGGAAGATCGAGTTGGCCAGGTGCAGGGCGAGCGGCTGCTGGGTGCGCAGATGGACCTCGCGGCCGCCCGCGATGCGCACCTCGATGTCCGGGCAGACGAACCGCACCATCGCCAGGATGCGCAGACAGCGCTGCGGGGTGAGGTGCCACTCCTTGGCCAGCGGGGTGCCCTCGACCGGGATCAGGAAGTTGACCGGAACGGAGTCCGGGTCCAGCTCGCGCAGTGAGAACACGACGTCGACCAGGTCCTCGTCGCTCTCGCCCATGCCGGCGATCAGACCCGAGCAGGCCGACAGACCGGCCGCGTGCGCCTTGGTCACGGTGTCGACGCGGTCGGCGTAGGTGTGCGTGGTCGTGATGTCCCCGTACGTCGACTCCGACGTGTTGAGGTTGTGGTTGTAGGCGTCCGCGCCCGCCTCGCGCAGCCGCTCGGCCTGGCCGTCGGAGAGCAGACCCAGGCAGGCGCAGACCTCGACGCCCTCGTTCTGGTCCTTGATCGCCTTGATGGTGCCCGCCACCCGGTCGATGTCCCGGTCGGTCGGACCACGCCCGGACGCCACCAGGCACACCCGCTTGGCGCCGCCCGCCAGGCCGGCCGCAGCGGCCTTGGAGGCCTCGTCCGGCTTGAGCCAGGTGTACTTGAGGATGCCCGTGTCGGACCCGAGGCGCTGGGAGCAGTAGGAGCAGTCCTCGGGACACAAGCCGGACTTGAGGTTGACGAGGTAATTCAGTTTCACCCGCCGGCCGAACCAGTGCCGACGCACCTTTCCGGCCGCGGCTACCACGTCGAGCAGGTCGTCGTCGGAAGTGGCGAGGACGGCCAGAGCTTCCTCGCGGGTCGGCAGCTCGCGCCGAAGCCCCTTGTCCACCAGCGTGTTCAGCAGGTCCATGAGAGCCGATCCTGTCTTACCGACCCGTCCCGGGCCAAGGAGAGATTGAACAACAGCCGCACTTCGCCGTGTGTGGATTGCCACACCATGGGGTGCGGCCCGTGCGATTAGTGTCTGTCCATTGCCTACAAAATCCCCGGAGGAGCCATGGCGTTCGGCTGGATCGACGAGCAGGCGGAGCTGCGCCGCCGCGCCGGACTCGTACGGACCCTGCGGCCCCGGCCGGCCGACTCGCCGCTGCTGGACCTCGCCAGCAACGACTACCTGGGACTGGCCCATCACCCCGAGGTCGCAGAGGGGGCGGCCGCGGCGGCGCACACCTGGGGCGGCGGCTCGACCGGCTCCCGGCTCGTCACCGGCACCACGGAACTCCACACCGAGCTGGAGCGGGAGCTGGCCGGGTTCTGCGGGTTCGAGGCCGCGCTGGTCTTCTCCTCCGGCTACGCGGCCAATCTCGCCGCCGTCACCGCGCTGGCCCCGCACGGTTCGCTGATCGTCTCCGACGCGGGCAACCACGCCTCGCTGATCGACGGCTGCCGGCTGGCCCGGGGCGGCACCCAGGTGGTGCCGCACTCCGACCCGGAGGCGGTGCGCAAGGCGCTGCGGACGGGTGAGGGTCCCGCGGTCGTCGTGTCCGACACGGTGTTCTCCGTCGACGGGGACGCCGCCCCGCTGGCCGCGTACGCCGCCGCGTGCCGGGAGCGCGGTGCCGGTCTGGTGGTCGACGACGCCCATGGACTCGGCGTCCTGGGCGACGGCGGCCGGGGTGCCGCGCAGGCGGCGGGCCTGGCGGGCGCCGAGGACGTGGTGGTCACGGTCACGCTGTCCAAGTCGCTCGGCAGCCAGGGCGGAGCGGTCCTCGGCCCGGCCCGGGTCATCGATCATCTGGTCAACGCGGCCCGGACGTTCATCTTCGACACGGGCCTCGCCCCCGCGGCGGCGGGCGCGGCCCTTGCGGCGCTCAGGCTGCTGCGCCGTGAGCCGCAGCGGGCGGCACGGGCCCGTGAGGTGGCCGCCGAACTGCACGCACGGCTGACCGCCGCGGGCCATGAGGCGGTACGTCCCGACGCCGCGGTCGTCTCGGTGCGCGCGCCGTCCCCGGAGGGGGCCGTGCGGTGGGCGGCCGACTGCCGTACGGCAGGCCTCGCCGTGGGCTGTTTCCGTCCTCCTTCCGTGCCCGACGGCATCTCCCGGCTCAGGCTCACCGCCCGCGCGGACCTCTCCGAGGCGCAGGTGGAACACGCTGTACGGGTGATCGGGGAAACGCGACCATGAGTCGGCGTGACACGGCCGAGCCTCGTCCGATCAAAACCGATCAGAAACTGTTGAGTAGGTGATCAGGACCGGAACGCGGCGGTGAACTCCGCCCAGCTCTCGGGGGAGAAGAGCAGCGCGGGTCCGGCCGGGTCCTTGGAGTCGCGAACCGCGAGCAGCCCGGCCGCCGGGCCGGAGTGCGGCAGTGCCGTCTCTACGCAGTTGTTCGCTCCCGTGCTGTAGCTGCTGCGCAGCCATCGCACGCCGTGCAGATCGGTGCTGGTGGGAAGGGTCCGAGGCAGTGCGGTCATGGGTGCCTCCTTACGCGCCGTCATCCAGACCGGCGAGGTAATCCAGCGAGTCCTCGGGCGAAAGGGCGTGGATCCGAAGGGTGTTGAAGGCCTCCGTATAGGCCTGGAGGTCTTCTTTCCGTTCGAGGTAGAGGCTACTCGTCAAGTGGTCGAGAACAACCACATCCAGATCAGAAGTGCTCGAAAATGAGAAGATTACGAAAGGCCCGGTGATGCCCACATGGGCCCCGGCCGTGAACGGCAGTACCTGGAGCCGCACTTGGGGCAGCCGCGCCGACTCCATCAGCCGTTGCCGCTGGCGGGCCATGACGTCCGGGCCGCCGATCTCCCGGTGCAGCACCGCCTCGTCGAGGATCGCGCTCAGCTCCAGCGGCGGATCCGCCCTGAGCACGTCCTGTCGGGCCAGCCGCACCTCCACCAGCGCGTCCAGCCGTTCGTCGTCCAGACCGCCGACGGCGGCCCGGGTCACCGCCCGCGCGTACTCGGGCGTCTGCAACAGCCCCGGCACGACCGAGGTCTCCAGGGTGCGCATCGCGCTCGCCTGGGACTCCAGACTGATGAAGTCGCGGTAGGTCGGCGGGAGCACCCCCCGGTAGGCGTGCCACCAGTGATGCCGGCCCGCGCCCTCGTCTGACCCCGCCAACACCAGCAGTAACTCCCGCAGTTGGGAGTCTGCGACACCGTAGGCGTCCAGGAGTAACCGCACATCGGCCGGTTTCACGCCGCTGGACCCGGTCTCGATACGGCTCACCTTCGACTGGTGCCAGCCCACCAGCCGGGCCGCCTCACCGCTGGTGAGCCCCGCGCTCGTGCGCAACGCACGCAGTTCGGTGCCCAGTTTCCGGCGGCGCACCGCGGGACCGTGCAGCATGCGCTACTCCTTACTCCTTCCGGGCCACCCAAATACGGTCTCTCGTCGCAGAGTTCACCGCTTTGAGCGACAGATATATGCATATCTTGGTGGATCGGCACCGTGACCGGCGCAGTAATGGCAGTCTGGCGAAGAAGCACCAGTCCGGGACCGTACTCGAACCATCCGCTCCGTGTCGGACTCCGGTCCCGTGGGAAAGGGACGACGTCGTCATGGCAGACCATCTGGAAGCATCCGTCACTCTGCCGAGCGAGCCGGCCTCGGTCTCCGCGGCCCGCGGCTATGTCGTCACGACGCTGGTGGAGTGGGGGCTGGACGCCGACACGGAGATCGCCGACACCATCCGCCTGATCGTCTCCGAACTCGCCACCAACGCCGTACAGCACACCTTCGGTCAGTCCCCCACCTTCACGGTGGGCATCCGCCTCGACCGTGACGAACACCTGTGCATCGGGGTCACCGACAGCCATCCGCGCTTCCCCAAGCGGCTGCCGGCCGCCGTGCAGCAGGACAACGGCCGCGGCATGGTGATCATCCGCTGGCTGGCCGCCGAGTGCGGCGGCAGACTGCTGGTCCGGCCCACCAGGGAGGGCGGCAAGACGGTCTCCATCGAGCTCCCGTGGACCGTACCGGCGCAGCCCGTCACGGCGGGGCAGCAGGAGCCGTAGGAGCCCCGGCGGCGTCTCTGCGGCCGGTCTTTGCGGCCCCGGCTCTCTCTACAGCCGGTGAGCCAGCTCCCGGTCCTCCGCGTCCTCGGTCCCCGGCTCCACCGGCCGTGAGGCGGTCTGCGAGCGCGCGGCCCGACGCACCAGACGCGGCAGCAGCCCCCACAGCCCCACGCACACCAGCAGGGTCGCGGCCCCCGCCGCCAGCCCGCCGGTCAGGTCCGTGGTCACGTCCACCACCAGCAGCACCGATCCGGTGAACGCGAGGACGAGCACCCCCATGCCGACGGTCGCCAGTCGTGAGGAGACCTGCACGATCAGCGGCTTCGCGCCCTTCTGGAACAGCGAGCGGTGCAGCGCCGCCGGGGCGGTGAACAACGCGGCGGCGAGGACCGCCAGCAGCAGCGTGGTGACGTACGTGGCGCGCTGGAAGGCGTCGAGGGAGGTGAAGCGCTGGGTGAAGGCCAGGCTGAGCAGGAAGGCGAAGAGGATCTGCACACCGGTCTGGGTGACGCGCAGCTCCTGCAGCAGCTCGACGAAATTGCGGTCGGCGCGCTCCAGCGGGGTCTCGTTGCGTGCGGACGGATGGTGGTGGTCCATGGGGTACGGGTAACCATTCCGGCCCCCGTCAGGCCCGCGGGGCGGCGGCGGGTCAGGTCCGCCGCCGCCCCGCGGGAGAGTCAGCTGACCCGGCCGTACCAGACGCTCTTGGTCCAGATCTTCTGCAGCCTCACCACGTCCCCGGTCTTGGGGGCGTGCCAGATCTTCCCCTTCCCGGCGTAGATGCCCACGTGGTAGACGTTCGACCCCGAGTGGAAGAACACGAGGTCTCCGGCCTTGCGGCTCTTCGCGGAGATGTGGTGGGTCTTGTTGTACTGCTGGGCCGCCGTACGGGGCAGCTTCTTGCCCGCCGCCTTGTACGAGTACAGCGTGAGGCCCGAGCAGTCGAAGCGGCGAGGTCCGGTGGCGCCCCACTTGTACGGGGAACCCTTTTTGGACGCCGCTACCTGAAGCGCCTTCGTCGCCGGCGTCGCGGCCGCGGCGTCGGATGCGACGCCCGGGATCACGACGGAGCCGCCCACGGCGGCCAGGGTGAGAGCCGAGGCCGTACCGGCCCGGACCATCAGCGACGGGACACGATTGAGCGCAGTCATGCGCAACCCTTCGTCAGCCGCCTGTGAAGGATGACCTGTCGGATTCGGGCTGGCGAAGTTGCCCGGCCGCTGACGCGGCTTCACCCCAAGGGCTGCTCGGGCTCGGTCATGGCGTGACCGTCCCGGCGACCCGTCGTGCTTGGGTCCTCCACTCCTGCCGATCCACTTCCTGTCGACCGGTCATCCGGGCGGCGGCAGGACTCGGCGTCCGCCCGGACCGCCCCGCCGCTGTGGCGGGGGCTTGTCGTCAGACAGGGATCTTGACTCACGGATGTCCGAAAATCCCAATGGAATCGGGGGTTTGTGTTGTTACTCACCACTCACCCGTTCGGGTGGACACCCCTGTGTTCGAGGCGGTGTAGACGACCCCGAGGAGGCTCGGACCAGGCATGGAATGTCCCATTCCGCCCTGAGGCTACGCGCGTTGCGCAACTTGAAGGGTCGCGAAAAAGGACCTGTGTCTACTCCAAAGGGGGGTACGTCATTTGGTCCGTTTCAACGCCGGTCCGGACGGCTCCGCGACCCGGCCGGGGCGTCCGCACCTCCGGACGCACCTCAACTGGCTGGGTCCGGCGGCACGGTGACCCGGGCGGTGCGCCGCTCCCCGTCCAGCACCCGAAGCGCCCGCCCCAGTGTCTCGGCGTGCAGCTCCGTCTCACCGCGCTGGTGCATCAGGGCGAGCGCGTCGCGCAGTTCGGCCGCCTTGGCCACCAGCGCCTGGGCGGCACGCAGTCCGCGGTAGGTGTCCCCGTGGTGCGCCGGGTTGATCCGGCCCAGCAGGTCGACGACGTCGAGATAACGGTCGATCAGCTCGCCCTCGGCGCGGGTGAGCGCGGGCAGCGGAGGGAGTTCGGGTGGCAGCACCGGCCGCTCACCTCCCGCTGGGCGGCGCGAGGGTGTCCTTGCGGCTGGGGATGATCCGGTCCACCAGCCCGTACGCCAGGGCGCCCTGCGCGTCGAGGATCTTGTCCCGCTCGATGTCCGCGCTCACCTGCTCCGGGCTGCGCCCGGTGTGCCGCACCAGCATCTCCTCCAGCCGGGCCCGCGTCCGGGTCAACTCCGCTGCCTGGATGGCCAGATCGCTGGCCTGACCCTGTACCGGTTCGTAGAGCGCCGGCTGGTGGAGCACCACCCGGGCGCCCGGCAGCGCGGCGCGCTTGCCCGGGGTGCCGGCCGCCAGCAGCACGGCGGCGGACGAACCGGCCTGGCCCAGGCAGACCGTCTCCACGTCGCAGCCGACGTACTGGATCGTGTCGTAGATCGCCGACATCGCCGTGAACGAGCCGCCCGGGGAGTTGATGTACAGCGCGATGTCCCGGTCCGGGTCCTGGTACTCGAGGTGCATGAACTGCGCCATCACGTCGTTCGCCGAGGTGTCGTCGATCTGCGTCCCGAGAAAGACGATCCGCTCCTCCAGCAGCTTCGAGTACGGATCCATCGTCCGGTGCCCGGAGCTCGTGCGTTCGGTGAACTCGGGCAGGACGTAGCGGGCGGACGGTCGGGTCATGGCATACCCCTTCTCGCGGCAGAGCGATCTCTCGCTGAGCTGTCTGTAAAAAATGTACAGGATGTACGTGACGTTATGATGGGGGTATGGCCTACGAGATTCCGGTGACGCAAGCCAGGGCTGAACTCGCCGACCTGATCAACCGGGTGGTGTACGGCGGCGAGCGCGTCGTCGTGACACGGCACGGCAAACCCCTCGTCGCCCTGGTCTCCGCCGCCGACCTGGAGCGGCTCGACGCGCTCGACCAGCCCGCCGACGAGCAGGTGATCAGCGCGGTCTCCTCGGTGCGCGAGGTGACGTCCGCTCCCCGCGAACAACAGCGCTTCGGCATCGCCGCGCACCACCGGGGGCCGGGCGCCTCCTAGGTCGTTGCGAAAGTCCCGCCGTCCACCCGGAGGGCGGGCGGCGGCGTCATGCGGGGTCCCCGCGCTCGGTCGCCGAGTGTGGAGAGCGTGCCGGGCGTCGCGGGCCGGCCTCGTCACCACCCTGTCCGGTCAGGACACCTGGGGTACGCGAAAGACCGTGCGCCCCGTCCGCTACGGCGGGGCGCACGGCCGGTTCCGGGGCGCGCGGTCAGCCCACCGGGGCGAGTTCCCGCCCGGTGGCGGCCTCGGTGGCGGGGGTGCGCCTCTTGAGCCCGCTGCCGAGCAGGACCGCACCCAGGCCCAGCGCGGCCCACCAGGTCAGCGTCAGCGCGGGTCCGGCCGCCGCGGCGCCGTCGAAGTACGACACCGAGCGCAGCAGGGTCGCGCTGGCGCCCGGAGGCAGCCACTGGCCGATCGTGCCCACCGGCTCGGGCAGCAGCCGCGGCGCCGAGGCCGCGCCGGAGAACGGGTTGCCGAGCAGCATCACCACCCCCGCGCCCAGTGCGATGCCGGCCTGACCGAGCAGCGCCGAGAGTCCCGCGACCGCGGCGCTCACGGCCAGCGTCGCGAGACCCAGCACACCGGCCTCCGCCCACCAGTCCCCGGTCAGCACCCCGAGCCAGCTGTGCGCGATGCCGGCCGCCACCGCGCCCACCAGGGCGGCGGCACCGACCAGCGCGGCCACGGCACGGACGCCGCGCAGGCCCAGCAGGCTCACCACCGCGCCGGCCGCGATCCCGGCCAGGGCGAGCGGCAGCACGCTGGAGTTCAGGACCGCGCCACGCGGGTCCTTCGCCGGGGTGGGAACCACGTCCACGGTCCGGATCGGGGTGTCGGCCGGTGCCTGCCGGGCCACCGCCTGCTGCAGCAGCTGCGCGACCACCGGGCTCGCGGCCGAGGCGGTCAGCAGCTCCGGGCCGCGGGGGGTGACGGCGACCGCTCCGTATACGGTCCGGTCCTCCACGGCTCGGCGGGCGGCGGCTTCGTCGGCGTAGTGGTGGATCTCGAACGCCCCCGTGTGCCGCGTCAGTTGCTGCTCGACCTGGGCCGTGGCCGCGGCCGGTCCGGCCACTCCGAGCGGCAGGTCGCGGGGCGCGGTGCGGGCGGCCGGCCAGGCGAAGGCCCACAGGGCGAGGGCGGCGAGGACCGGGACGAGCACGACGACCGCGATCAGGCGGCGGGCAGGGGGCCTGGTGCGGGTGGCGGACATGGGGCACCTTTCGGAGGTCTGCAAAAAGAAGGATCGTTCGTTTTAAGTTCCCCACCACCGTCTCTCTGTCGCCTCCGCTTGTCAAGAAGGAATGTTCGTTTTACTTTGTGAGCATGGCCCGCGTATCCCAGGAACACCTCGACGCCCGCCGCCGCCAGATCCTCGACGGCGCGGCGCGCTGCTTCGCGCGCAACGGCTTCCACGCCACGTCCATGCAGGACGTGCTGAAGGAGGTCGACCTGTCCGCCGGGGCCGTGTACCGCTACTTCAGCGGCAAGGAGGAGCTGATCGCCGCGATCGTGCGCGAGGTGCTCGCCGAGGTGCGCGGGGGCTTCGAGGAGGCCACCCGCAGCAGCCCGCCCCCGCCGCCCGACCTCCTCGTGACGTCGGTCCTCAGTCGCGTCCTGGCCGCCAAGGAGGACCTGACCGTGGACGGCCGGCCCGCGCTCCCGGGACTGGTCATCCAGGTGTGGGCGGAGACATTGCGCAACGACGACCTGGCGGCCGTGCTGCGCGAGGGCTACAGCGCCGTCCAGGAAACCTGGTCCCGGATCGTCGCCGCCTACCAGGAGGCCGGGATCATGCCGCCGGACGTGTCCCCCGACCACGTGGCCCGCACGATGATGGCCACCGCGATGGGCTTCATCGCCCAGCAGGCCCTGTTCGGTCCTGCGCCCGCCGAGATCCTGGGGGACGGTCTACGGGCGTTGACGAGTGTGCGGGACCACAGCGCGGTTAACGTGCCTGAAACGCGGTCCAACTAGCCTGCCGATCCACGCCACCAGGGACTTTGCCCCGTGGCTGCGGCGACCGGGCCCCGCACGGGCCCGGAGCGAGGACTGTGAGGTGGGACGTGCAACTGACCCCGCACGAGCAAGAGAGGCTGCTCATCCACGTGGCGGCCGACGTGGCCGAGAAGCGCCGGGCGCGCGGGCTGAAGCTCAACCACCCCGAGGCGGTCGCCCTCATCACGTCACACATCCTCGAAGGCGCCCGCGACGGCCGCACCGTCGCCGAACTCATGGCCTCCGGACGCAAACTCCTCACCCGGGACGACGTCATGGAGGGCATACCCGAGATGATCCACGACGTCCAGGTCGAGGCCACCTTCCCGGACGGCACCAAGCTCGTCACCGTCCACGACCCGATCGTCTGAGGGGGAGGGCCGCCGTGATTCCCGGAGAGATCCTCTTCGCCGAGGACCCGATCGTCTACAACGAGGGCCGCGAGGTCACCCGTCTGACCGTCCTCAACGCCGCCGACCGCCCCGTCCAGGTCGGCTCCCACTACCACTTCGCCGAGGCCAACCCCGGCCTGGAGTTCGACCGCGCCGCCGCGCACGGCAGGCGTCTGAACATCGCCGCCGGTACGGCCGTGCGCTTCGAACCCGGCATCCCCGTGGACGTCGAACTCGTCCCGATCAGCGGCGCCCGGATCGTTCCCGGCCTGCGCGGGCAGACCGGAGGTGCCCTCGATGCCTGAGATCTCCCGTGCCGCGTACGCCGACCTGTTCGGCCCCACCACCGGCGACCGCATCCGGCTCGCCGACACCGATCTGGTCGTCGAGATCGAGGAGGATCGTTCCGGCGGTCCCGGACTCGCCGGTGACGAGGCCGTGTTCGGCGGTGGCAAGGTCATCCGCGAGTCCATGGGCCAGTCCCGCGCCACGCGCGCGGAGGGCACACCGGACACCGTCATCACCGGCGCGGTGATCGTCGACCACTGGGGCATCGTCAAGGCCGACGTCGGCATCCGCGACGGCCGGATCACCGGGATCGGCAAGGCCGGCAACCCCGACACCATGGACGGGGTCCACCCGGACCTGGTCATCGGCCCGGAGACCGAGGTCATCGCGGGCAACGGGCGGATCCTGACGGCGGGCGCGGTCGACGCGCACGTCCACTTCATCTGCCCGCAGATCGCCGACGAGGCGCTGTCCGCCGGCATCACGACCCTGGTGGGCGGCGGCACGGGCCCGGCCGAGGGCTCGAAGGCGACGACGGTCACGCCCGGACCGTGGCATCTGGCGCGCATGCTGGAGGCGATGGAGCAGTACCCGCTCAACATCGGCTTCCTCGGCAAGGGCAACACCGTCTCGCACGAGGCGATGCTGTCGCAGATCCGGGGCGGCGCGCTGGGCCTGAAGCTGCACGAGGACTGGGGGTCGACCCCGGCCGTCATCGACGCCTCGCTGACGGTGGCGGACCGCACCGGCATCCAGGTCGCCATCCACACCGACACCCTCAACGAGGCCGGTTTCGTCGGCGACACGCTCGCCGCGATCAACGGCCGCGGCATTCACGCCTATCACACCGAGGGCGCGGGCGGCGGCCACGCGCCGGACATCATGACCGTGGTCTCCGAGCCGCACGTACTGCCGAGTTCGACGAACCCGACCCGCCCCTACACCGTCAACACCGCCGAGGAACACCTCGACATGCTGATGGTGTGCCACCACCTCAACCCGGCGGTCCCGGAGGACCTGGCCTTCGCCGAGTCGCGGATCCGGCCCTCGACCATCGGCGCCGAGGACATCCTGCACGACCTGGGCGCCATCTCGATCATCTCCTCCGACTCCCAGGCCATGGGCCGGGTCGGCGAGGTCGTCCTGCGCACCTGGCAGACGGCGCACGTGATGAAGCGGCGGCGGGGCGCGCTGCCCGGCGACGGACGGGCGGACAACCACCGGGTACGCCGCTATGTCGCCAAGTACACGATCAACCCCGCGCTCGCCCAGGGACTGGCCCGGGAGATCGGCTCCGTGGAGAGCGGGAAGCTCGCCGACCTGGTGCTGTGGGAGCCCGCGTTCTTCGGGGTCAAGCCGCATCTCGTGCTCAAGGGCGGACAGATCGCGTACGCGCAGATGGGCGACGCCAACGCGTCCATCCCGACCCCTCAGCCGATCCTGCCCCGGCCGATGTACGGCGCGATCGGGCGGGCCCCCGCCGCCAACTCCTTCAACTTCGTGGCGCCGTTGGCGATCGAGGACGGGCTGCCGGAGCGGCTGCAGCTCGGCAAGCGGTTCGTCGCCATCGAGTCGACGCGCGGGGTGACCAAGGCGGACATGCGGGAGAACGACGCGCGGCCGCGGGTGCGGGTCGATCCCGACAGCTTCGCGGTGCACATCGACGGCGAGCTCGTCGAGGCGACTCCGGCCGCCGAACTGCCCATGGCCCAGCGTTACTTCCTCTTCTGATGTCCCGGGCCGCACTACTGGTTCTGGCCGACGGGCGGTTCCCCGCCGGAGGGCACGCGCACTCCGGCGGGGCGGAGGCGGCCGTGAAGGCGGGGCGCGTCACCGGCGCCGCCGGCCTGGAGGACTTCTGCCGGGGGCGCCTGCACACGGCGGGGCTGGTCGCCGCCTCCCTGGCCGCCGCCGCCGTACTCGGCGTGGCCCCGGGCGAGTTGGACGCGGCCGCGGACGCGCGGACGCCTTCCCCCGCCCTGCGCCTCGCCGCGCGCAGACTCGGCCGGCAGCTGATGCGCGCCGCCCGGGCGACCTGGCCCTCGGACGAACTCGACGCCGTCGCACGGCGGTTCCCGAAGGGCGCCCATCAGCCCGTGGTGCTGGGGCTCGCCGCTCGGGCGGCCGGACTGGAGCCCGTCGACGCCGCCTACTGCGCGGCCTACGAGAGCGTGAGCGGGCCGGCGAGCGCGACGGTGCGGTTGCTGAGCCTGGACCCCTTCGACGCGACCGGAGTCCTCGCCCGACTGGCGCCCGAACTCGACCTGGTCGTCGACCGGGCGGCGGAGGCCGCTCGGCGGGTGGCCGACGACGGGGTCGACGCGCTGCCCGCGAGCTCGGCGCCCCTGCTGGAAGTCGGCGCCGAGACGCACGCGGCCTGGGCCGTGCGCCTGTTCGCGTCGTAACCGCCGAGTTCGCCTCGCGGCACGCGTTCGTCCCCATACCCCACGTTTTCACCGGATATCCCCCCTGGAGCCGTACCCATGCACCTCGACCACTCCCACGACGGCCCCTCCGCCGTCAGCGCCGACGCCCGCCGGCCCGACGGATCGCGCCGTGCCCTGCGGATCGGGCTCGGCGGGCCCGTCGGATCCGGGAAGACCGCCACCGTGGCCGCCCTCTGCCGCGCGCTGCGCGAGGAGCTGTCCCTCGCCGTCGTCACCAACGACATCTACACCCGCGAGGACGCCGAGTTCCTGCTCCGGGAGGCCGTGTTGCCGCCCGAGCGGATCAGCGCCGTGGAGACGGGCGCCTGCCCGCACACCGCCATCCGGGACGACATCTCCGCCAACCTGGAGGCCGTCGAGGACCTCGAGGACGAGGTGGGTCCGCTCGATCTCATCCTGGTCGAGTCCGGTGGGGACAACCTCACCGCGACCTTCTCCAAGGGGCTCGTGGACGCGCAGATCTTCGTGATCGACGTCGCGGGCGGCGACGACATCCCCCGCAAGGGCGGGCCGGGTGTCACCACCGCCGACCTGCTCGTCGTCAACAAGACCGATCTCGCGCCGTACGTGGGCTCCGATCTGGAGCGGATGGCCGCGGACGCCAAGGCGCAGCGGGCCGAACTGCCGGTGGTGTTCCAGTCGTTGAGAAGCGAGGCGGGCGTCGGGGACGTCGCCGCCTGGGTGCGGGGGCAGCTCGCCGCGTGGGCGGCGTGAGCGTGAGCGGGGTACGGGCCACCGCGCGGATCGTCGCGCGGGCGGACGGCAGGGGCGGTACGTCGTTGCCGGTGCTGGAGGGGGAGGGGCCGCTGGCGTTGCGACGGACCCGGGGCAGCGGCAGCGAGGCGCGCGTCATGCTCGTCGGGGCGATGAGCGGGCCGCTCGGGGGAGACCACTTCACCGTGGAGGCGGACGTCGAGGAGGGCGCGCGGCTTCGCGTCGGGTCGGCCGCGGCCACCATCGCCCTGCCGGGGCAGGCGAAGGGCGAGGCGCGGTACGACGCGCGGCTCAGGGTGGCCGACGGGGCCGAAGTCCAGTGGCTGCCCGAGCAGTTGATCTCCGCGGGCGGGAGCGATCTGCGGGTCTCGACACGCGTCGAGGTCGGGGCCGGGGGGCGGCTGGTGCTGCGGGAGGAGCAGGTGCTCGGGCGGGCGGGGGAGGAACCCGGGCGGTTGAGCAGCCGTCTCACTGTGCGCGTCGGGGGGCGGGTGGTACTCGACCAGGAACTCGCCTGCGGACCCGGGGCGCCGGGAGGATGGGACGGTCCGGCCGTGCTGGGCGGGCACCGGGCCGTGGGGCAACTGGTCGTCGTACGGCCGGAGTTCGAGGCGCGGCCGGTACCGGCGCGGGTGCTGGGGGAGGGGGCCGTCGTGGCACCGCTCGCCGGGCCCGCCGTACTGGTGAGTGCCGTGGCCAGGGACGCGCTGCGGTTGCGGCGGGTGCTGGACGAGGCGCTGGGCCTGGTGGCCTGAGTATCCGCTCAGCGGGACACCCATCCCCGGTTATCGGAATGGTAAAGAAGGTCAACGACCCCTGTTCCCAGGCAGCTCACAGCCGCGAGGATCCCCCTGTCAATCGAATAGATGTAGGGGGAGGACCTCACTTGAGGGTTTTCAGACCGAACAGGCGGACGACGGTGCTCGGTTCGGCCGGGGCGCTCGTCACGGCGACGCTCATAGCCGGCGCTGTCGTGGCGCCCACCGCGAGCGCCAGCGCACAGCACAGCCAGGACCGGGAGGCCAAGGGCGCCGCCATCGCCGCCGCGCGGGCCGCCAAGGCCGGCATCGACTGGCAGGACTGCCCCGCCGACTGGGGCTTCGTCAAGCCCATCCAGTGCGGCTGGGTCAGCGTCCCGCTCGACTACGCGCACCCGTACGGCAAGCAGCTCAAGCTCGCGGTCGACCGCATCGGCAACACGGGGACCCAGGAGGAGCGCCAGGGCGCCCTCGTCTACAACCCGGGCGGTCCCGGCGGCTCCGGCATGCGCTTCCCGACTCGCGTCACCAACAAGAACCCGGTGTGGGCCAACGTGGCCAAGGCCTACGACTTCGTGGGCTTCGACCCGCGCGGCGTCGGCCACTCCGCGCCCATCTCCTGCGAGGACCCGCAGGAGTTCGTCAAGGCGCCCAAGGCCGACCCGGTGCCGGACAGCGAGGCCGACAAGCTGGCCCAGCGCAAGCTGGCCGCCGAGTACGCCAAGGGCTGCGCCGAGCGCTCCGGCAAGGCGGTGCTCGCGCAGATGACCACGCCGAACACCGTGCGCGACCTGGACGTCATCCGCGCCGCGCTCGGCGAGAAGAAGCTCAACTACCTGGGCGTCTCCTACGGCACGTACATCGGCGCCGTCTACGGCACGCTCTTCCCGGGTCACGTGCGCCGCATGGTCGTGGACAGCGTCGTCAACCCCTCGCGCGAGAAGATCTGGTACCAGGCCAACCTGGACCAGGACGTCGCCTTCGAGGGCCGCTGGAAGGACTGGGAGGACTGGGTCGCCGCCAACGACGCCGCCTTCCACCTCGGCACCACCCGTGCCGCGGTCCAGGCGAAGTGGCTTGAGCTGCGCGCCACCGCCAAGAAGAACCCGATCGGCGGGGTCGTCGGCCCGGCCGAGCTGATCTCCTTCTTCCAGAGCGCCCCGTACTACGACTCCTCGTGGGTGCCGGTCGCGACGGTGTTCAGCAAGTACTTCGCCGGTGACACCCAGGCGCTCGTCGACGCGGCCGCCCCGGACATGTCCGACACCGCGGGCAACATCACCTCGGAGAACGGCAACGCCGTCTACACGGCCGTCGAGTGCACCGACGCCAAGTGGCCCACGAGCTGGAAGAAGTGGGACCGCGACAACACCGCGCTCGACAAGAACTACCCGTTCATGACCTGGGCCAACGCCTGGATGAACCTGCCGTGCGCCACCTGGCCGGTCAAGCAGCAGACCCCGGTGAACGTGAAGACCCACAAGGGTCTGCCGCAGGTCATGATCGTGCAGTCCACGCGTGACGCCGCCACCCCCTACGACGGCGCCGTCGAACTGCACCAGCGGTTCAAGGGCTCCCGCCTGATCACCGAGAAGGACGCGGGCTCGCACGGTGTGACCGGCCTGGTCAACCCGTGCATCAACCAGCGGGTGGACGCCTACCTGCTGAGCGGCAAGCTGGACGCCGCGGACGTCACGTGCACCCCGCACGCGACGCCCAAGCCGTAACCGGCAGCTGTACGACGTGAGGGGCGGCCGGAGCACTCCGGCCGCCCCTCACCCGTGCTCGACGCGTCTCACGCCAGCGGCATGCGCGGGAACCGGCGCTCCTTGTCCGCGGCCCCGTCGGCCTCGGCCTGCTGCGCCTTGGCGACGGCAGCGTACTCGTCGACGTACTCCTGCTCGGAGAGCGTCAGGATCGCGTACATGATCTCGTCGGTGATGGCCCGCAGGATCGCCTTCTCGTTCTCCATGCCGGCGTAGCGGGAGAAGTCCAGGGGCTTGCCGAAGCGGATGACGACGGGGTGGAGGTTGGGGATGACCTTGCCCGGCGGCTGGGCCTCGAAGGTGCCGATCATCGCGCAGGGGATCACCGGCACCTGGGCCTTCAGAGCCATCACCGCGACCCCCACCTTGCCCTTGTAGAGGCGGCCGTCGTGCGAGCGGGTGCCCTCCGGGTAGATGCCGAGCAGCTCACCCTTGCGCAGCACCCCCAGGCCCTCGCGGATGGCCGCCTGGCCCGCCTCCTTGCCGGTGCGGTCGACCGGGATCTGGCCGGCGCTGCGGAAGAAGGCCGCCGTCAGCCGGCCCTTGATGCCGGGGCCGGTGAAGTACTCCTTCTTCGCCAGGAAGGTGATGCGGCGCTTGAGCATGGCCGGCATCAGGAAGTGGTCCGAGAAGGACAGGTGGTTGCCGGCGACGATGGCCGGGCCCGAGTCCGGGACGTGTTCGAGTCCTTCTATGCGAGGCCGGAAGACCAGTCTCAGCAGAGGTCCCAGCAACACGTATTTGAGCACGTAGTAGAACAAGGGGTCGCTCCTCACTCCGGCGGATCGCCTCGGCCGCCGAGTTCTGGCAGGTCAACCGGCGTGTTGTGGGGTTGCCAGTGTAGAGGAGCGGGGGGCTGTAGGGGCAGGCCGTGGAGGACGTCCGTGACGCGTGCGGGATCTTCGGGACCGAGGTGGCCGGAATCGGGGAAATCGTGCACGGTGAAACGGTTGTGCGGGGTGAGCGCGTCGGCCTCCGCGATCATGCGGTCCTGCAGGGCCGTCGCCACCGTCCTGTCCTTGCCGAAGCGCAGGTAGGTGCGCGGAATCCGTCCCCAGGCGCGCGCGCGTCCCACCGCCCGGTCGCCGTACGCCGTCATCGACTCGTCGGTCTGCATGCCGTCGAGCACCCGCAGAAACCCGGCGTCCGAGTAATTGGCGCAGATCATCTCCTTGAACACGGCGAGCTCCCGGCGGTCCGCGGTACGCCAGTTGAGGCGCAGCACGCCCAACGTCCCCGGATCGCCCGCCAGTCGGAGCGGGCTGATGGCCTGCTGTCCCTCGGGCGAGGACGCGCAGTCGTCGAGGGAGGGCATGCTGCGGCTCGGGCAGAAGGCGGCCATGTAGCAGATACGGGCGAGGAGTTCGAGCACGGCGTCGGCGACGCGGCTCACCGAGAGCCCGCCCATGCTGTGTCCGACGAGCACCACGGGCCCGCCGAGCCGTGCGGCCCGCCGCACCGCATGGGTCACCCGGCGTTCGAAGTCGTCCAGCGAGAGCGCGGCGACCGGCGAGGGTTCCGTCGCCAGCGCCCGCAGGTCCTGGGTCTGGTAGGCCTTCGGGATGAACTTCTCGGTGCCGTGCAGCGGTTGGTCGACCGCGACGACCCGGTGACCGCGCAGCGCCAGTTCCCGGCCGATCGCGGTCCAGAAGGCGCCGGCACTGTGCGTTCCGTGGACCAGGACGTACGTCCGCCCGGCCGCCCGGCCGGCCGCCCGGGCCGTGCCGCCGCCCAGGCCCGTCGCGAGGGCTCCGCCCCCGGCCACCGCCGCGAGCCCCCGAAGCGCGCGCCGGCGGGACGGTGAACTGCTGTGCGGGGCCGGTGTGTTGAGGTTCTCGTTGGCTGTCATGGCTACGACGCTACGAACGCCCGTGCCGCCCCACCATCGCCCTGTCCGCCCGGTCGGGGGTGTACATGGCGACACCATCGCCCCTCACAGCCGCACGATGACCAGAGCGGTGTCGTCGGTCGCGCCCCCCGGCGGCAGCAGCTCCAGCAGCACCGAGTCCGCGAGGCGTTCCGGGTCCTCCTCGCGGTGCTTGCGCAGGGAGTCGGCGAGGCGGGCCAGGCCGGTGTCGATGTCCTCGCGTCTGCGTTCGACGAGGCCGTCGGTGTACAGGACGAGGGTGGCGCCGTGGTCGTAGGTCGTGTGGGCCTCCGGCCGGGGGAACGGGTCGGGGCGGGCGTCCAGCGGCGGGTCGGTCGCCTGGTCGAGGAACTCCACGCGGCCGTCGGCGTGGACGAGCACCGGCGGCGGATGGCCCGCGCTGCTGTAGGTGATCGTGTGGGCGTCGAAGTCGATGAACGTCGTGACGACGGTCGCGGATTCGGCGCCGTCGACCACGTGCGCGTACCGGCCCAGGACGTTGAGGGCCTCGCCGGGCCCGACGGCCACCCGGGACGCCGCGCTCAGCGCGCTGCGCAGCTGGCCCATGACCCCGGCGGCCGCGAGTCCGTGTCCGACCACGTCGCCCACCGCGACACCGACGCGGTTGCCGCCCACGAGATCGACGAGGTCGTACCAGTCCCCGCACACGTTCAGCGCGCCTACCGCGGGCCGGTAGCGCACGGCGGCGGAGTGGTGGCCGACCTGCCGGTGGGCGGGCAGCATCGCCTCCTGCAGGGCGAGGGCGACCTCGCGCTCACGGGCGTGGGCCTGGCGCAGCCGCTCGTTGAGCTCCTGCAGTTCGCGGGCGCGGGTGTACAGCTCGGCCTCCAGGACGCGGGCCCTGGTGCCACTGGGGCCGCCGCGGGCCTTGATCAGCTCGGTGACCTCCTCGACCCGGTGCACCAGCAGCACCGCCTTGCCGTCGGGGCCGAGCACCGGCGCGTTGACCGGGCTCCAGTAGCGCTCCTCCCACTGCCCGGACCGGTCGGGATCCTCGACGTCGTAGCGCTGGAGCGCCATGGTGTCCCGTTCGCACGTGTCGAGCACGCGCTGCAGCGAGGCGGCCAGGTTGCGCATGCCGGTCGCGCCCTCGTCGTTGGGGTTGTCCGGGAAGACGTCGAACAGATAGCGGCCGACGACCTGCGCACGGTTGCGCCCGCAATTGCGCAGGAACTCCTCGTTGGCGTCGGCGTAGACCAGGTCGGGCGTCAGCAGCGCCACCATCCCCGGCAGGCACTGGAACACCGCCGCGTAGTCGATCTCGGCCTGGTTCATGGCGTCCGCCTCACTGCCGGGTTTGAGCTATTTTCACACGTCCGGTGATGCTTGCGTCAGCGACTGCTCGGCCCAGATGACCTTCCCCTCGGGCACGAAGCGGGTGCCCCAGCGCTGGGAGAACTGGGAGACCAGCAGCAGTCCCCGGCCGCCCTCGTCGGTGGTGCGCGGATGACGCAGATGCGGAGCCGTGGCCCCGCCGTCGGAGACCTCGCAGATCAGGGCGCGTTCGCGGATCAGCCGCAGCCGGATCGGTCCCTCCGCGTGCCGGATGGCGTTGGTGACCAGCTCGCTCACGACGAGTTCCGTGGTGAAGACCAGGTCGTCCAGGCCCCACTCGGCCAGCTGCCGGGCGGCCTCCTTGCGGGCGGTGGCCACGATCGCCGGGTCGCCGGGCAGGTCCCAGTCGGCGACCTGGTCGGCGCCCAGCAGGCGGGTGTGCGCCATCAGCAGGGCCACGTCGTCGTGCGGCCGGACGGGGACCAGCGCGTCGACCACGGCCCGGCAGGTCAGGTCGAGCGAGGCGGCGCGCCGGGCGAGCGCCAGACGCAGCCGGTCACGGTCGGGATCCACCGCCCAGTCGCGCTCCTCACGGGCCAGCAGCCCGTCGGTGTGCAGGGCTAGGACGCTGCCCTCGGCCAGCGCCAGCTCGACGGCCTCGAAGGGCGGGCCGCCCGCGCCGAGCGGCGACCCCTGCGGCAGGTCCACGAACGTGACCGAGCCGTCGGGCAGCACGACGGCGGGCGCGGGATGGCCCGCCGCGGCCATGGTGCACTGTCCGTCGACGGGGTCGTAGACGACGTACACGCACCCGGCGCCCACGGCCTGGAGGCCGGCCGCCTCCGGCTCGTCCCCCTCCTCCCGGGCGGTGCTCGCCACCAGGTCGTCGAGGTGTGCGAGGACCTCCTCCGGCGGCAGGTCCAGCGCCGCCAGGGTCCGTACGGCGGTCCGCAGCCGTCCCATCGCGGCGGCGGCGTCGATGCCGTGGCCCGGCACCTCGCCCACGACCAGGGCGACCCGGGCGCCGGAGAGCTGGATGAGGTCGTACCAGTCGCCGCCGAGCCCGGTCAGTTCGTCGGCCGGGCGGTAGCAGGCGGCCACCTCCACCGCGTCCTGCTCGGGCAGCCGGTGCGGCAGCAGGCTGCGCTGGAGGACCAGCGCCGCGTCCCGCTCCCGGGTGTAGCGGCGGGCGTTGTCCACGCAGACGGCCGCCCGCGACACCAGGTCCTCGGCCAGGCTCAGGTCGTCCTCGTCGAACGGCTCCTGCCGGCCCCGGCGGAAGAAGCTGGTGACGCCGAGGGTGACGCCCCGAGCCCGGACCGGCACGATCATCACGCTGTGCAGCCCCAGGTCGAGGAAGGTGGCCGCGCGGTCGCCCGGGATGTCGGTGGCCCACTCCTTGGCCAGCGGGTCCAGCCGCTCCTCGCGCCAGGAGACACCCGTGGCCAGTGAGCGGACCGGCGGCGAACCGGCGAGGTAGGTGGCGACCTCCCCGATCGCGACGACGGCCTCGGGAACGCCCGGGTTCACCGACTGCTGGCCGGCCCTGCGCAACGGCACCCGCTGCTGGTCGCCGAGCGGCCCCGGAGCGCGTTCCGCGCCGCGCAGCACCCACTCCAGCAGATCCACGGCGACGAAGTCGGCGAGCTCCGGCACGGCCACGTCGGCCAGCTCCTGGGCGGTCCGGGTGATGTCCAGGGTGCGGCCGATGTGCTCGCCGGCCCGGTCCAGCAGGGCGAGCCGCTGCCGGGCGCGGTGTTTGTCGGTGATGTCGACGACGGTGTAGTACACGCCCATCGGATGGCCGCCGTCGTCCTCGAGACGGGTGAACGACATCATGTGCGCCGTCTCCCGGTGCGGCGCCGAGCGCAGCTGGCCGACGTGCTCGTATCCGACCACCGGCCGGCCGGTCTCCAGCACGCGCCGCATCTGGGCCTCGATGGCCTCGGAGTCGATGCCCGGCTGGATCTCCGCCAGCCGCCGCCCCAGCCGGTCGCGGGCCGAACCGCCGCCGAACTGCTCCAGTGCCGCGTTCGACCAGACGCAGCGCAGGTTCACGTCGACGATCGCTATGCCGACGGGGGAGCCGGTCACCATCTGCTCCAGGACCGTACGGCTCATGTCCCAGCCGCGCGCCCCGGCGGCCACGTCGGAGAGCAGGACCAGCCAGCGGGCCGCGCCGCCGGGTTCCACCGCGGGGGTGATGCGCACCATGACCCGGACCGCCCGGCCGCCCTTGCGCCGGACCGTCAGCAGCCCGGCCCACCCGCCGTCCCTGCGGCACCGCTCGGCCAGCTCGGGCATCCGCTCGGCGTCCTCCGCAGCCAGCAGACCGCCGACCCCGGTGCCCACCACCTCGGCGGCCGAGTACGCCAGCAGCCGCTGGGCGTCCCGGGTCCAGCTGCGCACCACGCCGTCCGCGTCGATCAGCAGGGGCGCGGCATCGGCCACGTCGAACCGCTGACCGGCGACGTCCTGTTCCTCGTGAGTGCCCACGGCCGACCTCTCTGTCGCTGAGAGTGGTCTACCACCTCTTGACCCAATCTTCACCCTTCGGGCATCAGGGACGCGCTAAGGGTGGGGGCGGCCGGACCACCCCCACCGGGGTCAGGAACCCAGCACCCTCTCCAGGGCGCCGAGCGCGCCCGTCAGCTCCTCCGCCGTGATCGTCAGCGGCGGCGCCAGCCGGATCGTCGAGCCGTGGGTGTCCTTGACCAGGATCCCCTCGCGCTGAAGGCGTTCGCTGATCTCGCGGCCGGTGCCGATGGCCGGGTCGATGTCGACGCCCGCCCACAGGCCCCGGGCACGGAACCCGGTGACGCCCTTGCCGACGAGCCCGGCCAGCCCGCCGCGCAGGACCACGCCCAGCTCGGCCGCCCGACGCTGGAACTCGCCGGTCTCCAGCAGCTCGACCACGGCCGTGCCGACCGCCGCCGCGAGCGGGTTGCCGCCGAACGTCGAGCCGTGTTCGCCGGGCCGCAGCACACCGAGCACGTCCCGGCGGGCGACCACCGCGGACACCGGCACGATGCCGCCGCCCAGCGCCTTGCCCAGCAGCAGCACGTCCGGCACGACCGACTCGTGCTCCACGGCGAGGGTGCGGCCGGTACGGCCGAGGCCCGACTGGATCTCGTCCGCGACGAACAGGCAGCCCTTGCGCCGGGTCAGCTCGCGCACGCCGGTGAGGTAGCCGTCGTCCGGGATGACCACGCCCGCCTCGCCCTGGATGGGCTCGATGAGCACGGCGGCCGTCGTCTCGTCGACCGCCGCCTCCAGCGCGGCCAGGTCGTTGTACGGCACGATCCGGAAGCCGGGTGTGAAGGGGCCGAAGCCCGCCCGTGCCGACTCGTCCGTGGAGAAGCTGACGATCGTCGTCGTACGGCCGTGGAAGTTCTCCGCGGCCACCACGATCGTCGCCCGGTCGGCGGGGACGCCCTTGACCTCGTACGCCCACTTGCGGGCCACCTTGATGCCGGACTCGACCGCCTCGGCGCCGGTGTTCATCGGCAGGACCATGTCCAGGCCGGTCAACTCGGCCAGCCGCTCGGCGAATTCGGCCAGCTTGTCGTTGTGGAAGGCGCGGGAGGTGAGAGTCAGACGGTCCAGCTGGCGGTGCGCGGCCTCGATCAACGCCGGGTGGCGGTGGCCGAAGTTGAGGGCCGAGTAGCCGGCCAGCATGTCCAGGTAGCGGCGGCCCTCGACGTCCTCGACCCAGGTGCCCTCGGCACGGGCGACGACCACGGGCAGCGGGTGGTAGTTGTGCGCCAGGACCGGTTCCTCGGCGCGGATCAGGTCGGCGGACGAACGCGTGGTCACGGGAGCGGTCATGAACGGATCTCCTGGGTGCAGCACTTGATGCCGCCGCCTGCCTTGCGGAACTCGGACAGGTCGACGGGCACGGGGACGTAGCCGCGGTCTTCGAGGGATGCGGCGAGGGACTCGGCCTGGGGCGCGATGAAGACGTTCCTGCCGTCGGAGACGGAGTTGAGGCCGAAGTGCAGCGCGTCGTCGAGGGTGGCGAGCACCGCGTTCGGGTACAGCCGCGCCAGCACCTCGCGGCTGCCCGGGGAGAACGCCTCCGGGTAGTACGCCACGTTGTTGCCCTCGGCGGAGTCGTCCAGGACGAACAGCGCCGTGTCCAGGTGGTAGAAGCGCGGGTCCACCAGGGTCAGGCTGATCACCGGGTGGCCGAAGAACTCCTGCACCTCGCGGTGCGCCTCGCGGGTCGTACGGAAGCCGGTGCCGGCCAGCATGTACCGGCCCGTCCACACCAGGTCGCCCTCGCCCTCGCAGACGGACTCGGGGCGGTGGACGGCGAAGCCGGCCGCCTTGAACCAGGTGTCGTAGTACGTGGACTCCGGGCGCCGCTGGGGCGCGTGGAAGAGGGAGCCGAAGACGCGGCCGTCCACGACGACCGCCGAGTTCGCGGCGAAGACCATGTCCGGCAGGCCGGGGGCCGGCTCCACGGAGTCGACGGTGTGGCCGTGGGTCCGGTAGGCGCTGATCAGCGCCTGCCACTGGGCCCGGGCCAGGTCCACGTCGACGCGGACATCGGGTTGCATCCAGGGGTTGATCGCGTACTGCACGGCGAAGTGTCTGGGTTCGCAGACGAGGTACCGCCGCCGGCGCGGCACACGGGAGTCGGACACAGAGGGGTTCCTCCGCTTCCTGGGGTGTCGACTGAGGGTTGACACCAAGGTAGGAAGTGACGGAGAGGGGCGACAAGCAGCGAGAATTGCGTGTCCGCGCAGGAATGCTGCGTCTTCGACCGGTATCACGCAGTCTTGCTGCGCACTCGGATGTTTATTCGGGTGTTTATTCGGGTGCGGGCTGCGTGGCCCCGGCCTCCGGGGACTCCGGGAGGAGATGCGACAGCACCATCACGCTGATCGTCTTGCGGATGAAGGGCTCCGTGCGGATGCGCTCCAGCACCTCCTCGAAGTGGTCCACGTCCCGGGCCCGGACATGCAGCAGGGCGTCCGCGCCGCCGGTCACCGTCATGGCCGCGGTGATCTCCGGATGGTTGCGGACCACCTCCGCCAGCCGCCGCGGCGGCGCCGCGCCCTCGCAGTAGACCTCGACGTACGCCTCCGTGCGCCAGCCCAGCGCCGCGGGCTGGACGGTGGCGGTGAACCCGGTGATCACGCCCGTTTCGCGCAGCCGGTCCACCCGCCGCTTCACCGCCGTGGACGACAGTCCGACCGCCGCGCCGATCTCGGCGAAGGACGTCCTGGCGTTCGCCATCAGTGCAGTGACGATCTTCCGGTCGGTGTCGTCGAAGGGGGCCGGACCGCTGTTCATGTGGGCACTGTATCCAGCACGAACGTCCACTTCCCGGGACATGTCCACGCGTCGGGATTCCACCTACACTCCGGGTTCATGCTGCGTGCCCTCGCCGTCGACGACGAACGCCCCTCACTGGAGGAACTGCTGTACCTGCTGAACGCGGATCCCCGCATCGGCAGCGCGGAGGGCGCGGGCGACGCGACCGAGGCGCTGCGCCGCATCAACCGGGCGCTCCAGTCGGGGCCGGGCGGCCCCGAGGCGATCGACGTGGTCTTCCTCGACATCCAGATGCCCGGCCTCGACGGCCTGGACCTGGCGCGGCTGCTGAGCGGGTTCGCCAAGCCGCCGCACATCGTGTTCGTCACCGCCCACGAGGACTTCGCGGTGCAGGCCTTCGACCTCGAGGCCGTCGACTACGTCCTCAAGCCCGTCCGCAAGGAACGCCTCGCCGAGGCGATACGCCGGGCCGCCGAACTCACCGGCAACACCCCGCGCATCCGCGTCCACGAGCCCGACCCCGACCACATACCGGTCGAACTCGGCGGCGTCACCCGCTTCGTGGCGGTCGACGACATCACCCATGTCGAGGCGCAGGGCGACTACGCCCGCCTGCACACCGACAAGGGCAGCCACCTCGTACGGATCCCGCTGTCCACCCTGGAGGACCGCTGGCGCACCCGCGGCTTCGTCCGCATCCACCGCCGCCATCTGGTCGCCCTGCGCCATGTAGGCGAACTCCGCCTGGACGCGGGCACGGTGAGCGTCCTGGTGGGCGGCGAGGAGCTGCAGGTCAGCCGGCGTCACGCGCGTGAGCTGCGGGACCTGCTGATGAGGAGGCCCTGAGCATGCCCCACCAGGACCCCGCCGAACGGCGCGTCGTCGTCACCGGACCGCCCCGGCGCACCCGCCGCGCCTCAGGCTACTACCGGCCGCGCACCGAGATCGACGAGCAGACCACCCTCGGCCACACCTACGTCCGCTCCCTCATGCGCTCCCAACTCCGCGCAGGGCTCGCGGTGTTCGCCGTCCTCGGACTGCTGATAGGCCCGCTGCCGCTGGTGTTCAACGCCATGCCGGACGCCCACCGCCTCGAATGGGCCGTCCTCGGCTTCTGCCTGTACGCACCGCTGGTCCTGCTCGCCCTCTGGTACGTCCGCCGCGCCGAACGCAACGAACGGGACTTCGTGCGGCTCGTCGAGGACCGCTGAAGCGGCAGCACCATGAACTCCAGCTACGCCGTCCCGGCCGTCGCCCTCGTCGTCGTGGCGACCGTCCTCGTCGGCGCCTTCGGCCTGCGCATCTCGCGCACCACCTCCGACTTCTACGTCGCCTCCCGCACCGTCGGCCCCCGCCTCAACGCGGCCGCCATCAGCGGCGAGTACCTCTCCGCCGCCTCCTTCCTGGGCATCGCGGGCCTGGTCCTCGTCCAGGGCCCCGACATGCTCTGGTACCCGGTCGGCTACACCGCCGGCTATCTGGTCCTGCTGCTGTTCGTCGCCGCCCCGCTGCGCCGCTCCGGCGCCTACACCCTGCCCGACTTCACCGAGGCACGGCTCGGCTCGCCCGGCGTGCGGCGGCTGGCCGGTGCCTTCGTCGTCGGGGTGGGCTGGCTGTATCTGCTGCCCCAACTCCAGGGCGCCGGGCTCACGTTGACGGTCCTCACCGGAGCCCCCGACTCGCTCGGCGGGCTGATCGTGGCCCTCGTCGTGGTGGCCACGGTCGCCGCCGGCGGCATGCGCAGCATCACCTTCGTCCAGGCCTTCCAGTACTGGCTGAAGCTCACCGCCCTGCTCGTCCCCGCCCTCTTCCTCGCCGTTGCCTGGCAGGGGGACGGATCCCCCAGCCACGCCTTCGAGGAACCGGCGACCTTCCGCGAACAGCGCGTCGTACGCGTCGACGACAGCCTCGACCTCAAGCTGGCCGCCCCCCTGACGGTCACCGTGACCGGCACGGTCGACGGCCGCGCCCACGACGACCGGCGCCTCGAACTCCCCGCCGGAACCCACCACATCGCCAAGGGCACCAGACTGAGCTTCGCCAAGGGCACCGCCGTCCCGACCGCCGACCCCGGGACCAACGGCGGCATGTCCACCTCCCTCGCCACGGGCCGCCAGGAACGGCCGCTGTACGCCACGTACGGACTGATCCTCGCCACCTTCCTCGGCACCATGGGCCTGCCCCATGTGGTCGTCCGCTTCTACACCAGCCCGCACGGCGTCGCCGCCCGCCGCACCACGGTGGCCGTCCTCGGCCTGATCGGCGCGTTCTACCTGCTGCCGCCCCTGTACGGCGCCCTCGGCCGGCTCTACACGCCCGAACTCGTCCTCACCGGCGACGCGGACGCGGCGGTCCTGCTGCTGCCGGACCGCATGATCGGCGGCGTCGGCGGCGATCTGCTCGGCGCGCTGGTGGCGGGCGGGGCGTTCGCCGCCTTCCTGTCCACGGCGTCCGGGCTGACCATGGCCGTCGCGGGCGTCCTCACCCAGGACGTCCTGCCCTCGCGCGGTGTACGGCACTTCCGGCTCGGCACGGTGCTCGCCATGGCCGTGCCGCTGGCCGCCAGCGTCCTGGTGGGCGGGCTGCCGGTGGCGGACGCGGTGGGGCTGGCCTTCGCGGTGTCCGCCTCCTCCTTCTGCCCGCTGCTGGTGCTCGGCATCTGGTGGCGGCGGCTGACCCCGCCGGGCGCGGCGGCCGGGATGCTGACCGGGGGCGGCTCGGCGTTCGCGGCGGTCGCGGCGACGATGGCGGACGTGCCCGGCACGGGCCCCGCGCACGCCTTGCTGGCCTGGCCCGCACTCTGGTCGGTGCCGCTGGGCTTCCTCACCATGGTGCTGGTGTCCCTGGCCACCCCGGGCCGGGTACCGGCCGGGACGGAGGCGATCCTGGCCCGGTTCCATCTGCCGGAGCAACTGCGGGCGGAGGTGAAGGCGTGAGGGATGGGCCGGACAGGGCGATCGCCACAACGCTCCCCGCACGCACCGACGAAAGCTCACGTGGACGAGCCGAGCGGGTGGTTGCGGTGACCGTCCCCGCAGGTGGCGGTGAGGGCTTGTGCGGGCGGGTGGTTGTGGTGGGCGTGTCTGCGTGTGGGGGTGAGGGCTTGCGCTGTCGTGGCGGGCTGGTGGCGGCCGCGACCGTCCCCCTGTGGGGCGGTGAAGGCTTGCGCGGGCGGGCCGTCGGCGTGCCGGGCCGGCATGTGGAGGTGACGGCATGAGTGGCTTTCTGGCCGGTCTGTGTGTGGCCGTTCTTCCGCTGCTGGCCGCCGGGTTCTGGCTCGGGCGGCGTACCGCGCGGCCCGACAGCCTCGGCGATCTCGGCACCCCGGTCGAGCACGCCACCTTCCAGACCCTGCACACCGCCTCGCTCGCCGCGCCGCCGCTGCGGGCCGGGCTGACCGAGGAGACGGCGCGCAAGTCGGCGCGTCGGCTGCGCACCCTGCTCGGCACGGACGCGCTGTGCCTGACCGACCGCGAGCGGGTCCTGGTCTGGGACGGCGTCGGCGCCCACCACCGCGGCGAGATCATGCAACGCCTCTCCGGCGTCCTGGAGACCGGCCGCGGCGAGGCCTTCCGCCTCAGGTGCGAGACGCCGGACTGCCCGGTGCGCTGGGCGGTCGTGGCACCCTTCACCGTCGACGACCGAGTGCACGGCACGCTCGTCGCCTGCGCCCCGCGCGAGTCCGCCGTCCTGGTCCGGGCCGCCGGTGAGGTCGCCCGCTGGGTGAGCGTCCAACTCGAGCTGGCGGACCTCGACCAGTCCCGCACCCGGCTGATCGAGGCCGAGATCAAGGCACTTCGGGCCCAGATCTCCCCGCACTTCATCTTCAACTCGCTCGCGGTGATCGCCTCGTTCGTGCGCACCGACCCCGAGCGCGCCCGCGAACTCCTCCTCGAATTCGCCGACTTCACCCGCTACTCGTTCCGCAGGCACGGCGACTTCACCACCCTCGCCGACGAACTCCACGCCATCGACCACTACTTGGCGCTGGTCCGGGCCCGCTTCGGCGACCGACTCTCCGTCACCCTACAGATCGCCCCGGAAGTCCTGCCGGTCACCCTGCCGTTCCTGTGCCTGCAGCCGCTCGTCGAGAACGCCGTCAAGCACGGCCTGGAGGGCAAGGCCGCCACCGCCGGGGGCAAGTGCCACATCAGCATCACCGCCCAGGACGCCGGCGCCGAGGCGCTGGTCGTCATCGAGGACGACGGCGTCGGCATGGACCCGGTCCTGCTGCGCCGCATCCTCGCCGGCGAGGTCAGCCCCTCGGGCGGCATCGGACTGTCCAACGTCGACGACCGGCTCCGCCAGGTCTACGGCGACGACTACGGGCTTGTGATCGAGACCGCCGTCGGCGCGGGCATGAAGGTCACCGCCCGGCTGCCGAAGTACCAGCCGGGCGTCCACCCCGCGGGCCGGATCACCCAGGAGTTCTCGGGGGAGTTCTCCGGGGACTGAACCTAGGTCCCGCTGCGGGTGGCGATCATTCCGAGGGTGAGCAGTCCCAGCACGACCCAGCCGAACCACAGCCAGCCGTTGCTGCCGAGCGCCACCGTGTAGGCGGTCACCACGACCAGACCGCCGACGGTGAGCACCCCCATCGTCTTCGTAGAACCGTCCGTGGAACCGGGCATCGCGACACCCTCCTCAGGATTCGTCCCCCTCCATGGTGCCCCCGTTCTGCCTGCGAACGGTGCACACGACGAAATGCGTGCCCGACTTCCACGGCCCCTCACTGGTCCAGGACCCCGAGGCGTACACCGACGGATCGAAGCCGTAGTCGCGCGGCGGCACGTCCTTCGCGCACACCGTGTCCGACTCCGTACGCGCCTCGGCGTACGTGACCTCCCTGCCCAGCCGGGTGAAACCGAGCACCTGTTCGTCGTGCGGGTCCTTGCAGGAGACCAGCCGGGCGTCCCTGTTGGGGCGGGTCAGGAGGCAGTCCCGGCGCTGCATGTTCGCCGTGTCCGAGAAGGAGAGGCCCGGCTTCCGGTGTGCCCCGAGCGGCCCGTAGACCGGCCCGTGCGCGCCCAGCACCAGACAGGCGGTCCGGCGCCCCGCGGCCTCGAAACCGGTGCCGGTCGGCACGACGGCGACCGTACGGACGTCCGCCAGCCCCTCCCGGATCTCCTGCGTCCGCTCCTCGCATCGCGCAGGTCCCAGCGTGCGCGCCTCGTCCGCCGAGGCGGCCGCCACGAACGCCATCACCTGCCCGTCCGGCGCCTGATCCCGGCAACTGGGATCGAGCGTCAGCCGGGGCGTGCCCCGGAAGCGCACCGCGTCGGGCCAGTCGGCGAGCACGCAGTCACCGTCCTTCAGGGGCCGGGTGAGCCCGACCGCAGTGCCGTACGGGGCCGCCTTCCCGCCGTCGTCCGGCGTCTGGTGGGCCATGGCGTACCAGACGCCGCCCAGGGCCAGCACCAGCCCCAGGGACGCGGCGAGCAGGGCGCGCAGGGCGCGGGGCAGTTCGCGGCGCCGGTGGGCGGGCACCCGCGCCGGGGCCGGCCCGAAGCCGGCCGGGCCGGGGCCGGGCGGGGGAGCGGTGACCCCGGCCCACGGCGGCTGCGAGCCGAGGTCGGTCCGGGTCCGGGCGTACGGCTCGGCCTGCGGTGTCACGATCCCCGACAGCGCCGCTTCCGCGTCGGCCGCCGCCGCCCGCCGCCCCGGGTCCTTCTCCAGCAGACCCCGCAGGACGGGCGCCAGCGCGCCGGCGCGCACGGCGGGCCGCGGCTCCTCCACGACCACCGCGGTCACCTCGGCGAGAGCCGACGCGCGCTCGAAGGGAGCCCGGCCCTCGACGCCGTAGTAGAGCGTGCAGCCCAGCGAGAACAGGTCGGCCGCCGGGGTCGGCGGCCCGCCCGTCGCCCGCTCGGGCGCCAGATAGCCCGACGTCCCCACCAGCACGGACGCCAGCGTGTACCGCGTCTCGCCGCCGTCCGGCCGCACCGAGATGCCGTAGTCCGTCAGCAGGACGCGGCCGTACGGCGCCCCGGTGCGGTCCGGCGCGAGCAGGATGTTCGCCGGTTTCACGTCCCGGTGCATCACGCCCCGCTCGTGCCCGGCGGTCAGCGCGTCGAGCACGGCGAGGCCGATCCGGGCGCACTCCGCCGGGGCGAGCGGTCCGCGCGTCTCGACCAGTTCCTTGAGGTCGACGGCGCCCGTCACGTACTCCATGACGATCCACGGCAGCCCCTCGTGTTCCAGCACGTCGTGCACGGTCACCACATGCGGGTGGCCGCGCAGTCCGGCCGCGTGCCGGGCCTCCGCCCGGGCCCGGGCCACCCGCGCCTCCCGCTCCTCACCCACGGGGTCCGGATCGCGGAACACGATCTCCTTGAGCGCGACCTCGCAGGCGAGTCTCTGGTCGTGGGCGAGCCACACATGGCCCATGCCGCCGCTGCCGAGCCGGTTCAGCAGCAGATAACGGCCGGCGATGACCCGGCCCACTCCCGACGTCGGTGATCCTGAATGCATCCGGTGACTCCCGGGTTCTGCGGAGGCGCTACGTGATCGCGCCCGAGGCGGACCCGGAGGACCCGGGCCCGCTCGGGCCGGGCGCGCCGCTCGCCGGCCCACTGGTGGCCGGGGCGCTGACGGTCGCGGGCGGCGGCGGGGCACTGCTGGTGACCGGTTTGCCGGGCGGTGGCGGCGCGCTGGTGGTCGTCGGGCGGCTGGGCGGTGGCGGCGCGACGCTCGTCGCGGGCTTGGTGCTCGGTGGCCCGGCGCTGGTGGTCGCGGGCTTGCCGGTCGTCTGCCCTGCGCCGGTCGTCGATGGCGGTGCGCTCGACGGCGGCGGTGCGGAACTCGGCGGCGGCTGGGAGCTGGGCGGTGGGGTCGACGGCGGTGGCGGGGCGGAGGACGAGCCGGGCCCGCTGCTCGATCCGGACGAGGGAGGCGTCGGAGGTGACGGATGAGGCCTGACCGATCCCGACGAACCGGACGGCGGCGGCACCGGGGGAGTGCTCGGTCCCACGGACGTGCTCCCGGGCGAACTCCCCCCGGCCGTGCTCAGCGTCACGTACTGCCCGAACCGCAGCTCGGTGCCCGCCGGCGGGTCGGATGCCGTGACCCGGGCGTCGTCGGCGGGCAGCGCCCTGCCGGCGTACCCGGCCGCGAGCCCCTCGGCGGCCAGCTCACGGCTCGCCCGTCCGAAGGTCGTCCCGGTGAGATCCGGCACCGCTCGGCGGCGGCCCGCGTCGAAGGCCTTGTCGCGCGTTCCCGTCGTGCCGACCGGCCGGTCGATGCCCCGGTTCGGATCGCCGACGTCGACCAGGGCGAGGCGCTCCATTTTCCGCGGCGCGGGCCGTACGGCCACCACGGAGGAACGCGTGAATCCCTTCCACTTCCGGTTGCCGTTCTCGAACTTGACCGAAATACGATTCGTGTCATCGGTGAAGGGTCGCAGCGGATTTCCGCACGAACATTTCACGGCGGGCGCCCCCTGCTGATCGACGAGAATGGCGATTCCGGCCTGCAGCAAGGAGTCGAAGGGAACAGCCTTTCCCTTCCTGTAGTCGTGATTCCGCACGAGTGTGTCGTGACGCAGGAGAACAGGAGTGAGCCGGTCCAGATATCCCGGAATCCGGTCCGTGGAAATACCCAGCGCCGTCGCCCACGCCTGGGCCTTCCGGTGATTCCCGGGAGCCGTGAGGAACGCCTTGAGCTTCCGGACGTCACAGATGGTCGGCCTGCGTGTGCCTCCGTACAGCCCGGGCGTGTCCCCCTGCTGCAGACTGCCGCGCACGGACTGCGGCCGGAGTGCCTCGTCGTGCCCCAGACCGCCGCTCTCGTCGAAGAAAGGCGCGAGGGACGGAACTCCCGCGGCCACCGCCCGTACCAGCGTCAGCGGCGTACTGCGATCACATCCACTGAGCGCCAGTACGAATACGAGCAGGACGGCGATCCGGCGAACCGCCGATTTCCCGGCCCTGTGCATAAATGCGCGAAGTGTCATCACCGCTCCCCCCGGCGGTTTTCCCCCTGCGCATCATGCTACTGAAAGGCGCCGAACGGCGAACCCTTTCAACGCCCGCGTGCGTTCAATGAGGCCAGATAGGCGTTGTAGGCCTCGAGTTCCTTGTCGCCGTCGCGGTCGGCGGCCCGGTCCTTGCGCTTCGCCTGCCGCTGCTCCGAGCTGTACCACTGGAACAGCAGGGCCAGCAGCACCAGCACCGAGGGGACCTCGCTGAACGCCCAGGCGATGCCGCCGGCCGCGGTCTGGTCGGAGAGCGCGTCGATGCCGAGGGAGGCGGGCGGGTTCTTGAACGTCTCCACCATCGGCGTCGACGCCATCATCAGCGCGATGCCGAAGAACGCGTGGAACGGCATGCCGGCGAACAGCTCCAGCATCCGCATCAGGTGGCCCGGCCGCTGCGGCCCGGGGTCCACGCCGATGATCGGCCAGAAGAACACGACGCCCACGGCCAGGAAGTGCACCATCATCGCGATGTGCCCCGCCTTCGACCCCATCAGGAAGTCGAACAGCGGCGTGAAGTACAGCCCGTACAGGCTCGCGATGAACAGCGGGATGGTGAACGCCGGGTGCGTGATGATCCGCATGTACCGGCTGTGCAGCAGCATCAGCAGCAGCTCACGCGGCCCCTTGCGGCCCCTGCCCGCGGTCGGCAGTGCGCGCAGGGCGAGGGTGACGGGGGCGCCGAGCAGGATCAGGATGGGCGACAGCATGCTGATGATCATGTGCTGCACCATGTGCACGCTGAACATGACCATGCCGTAGTCGTTCAGCCGGGTGCACATCACCAGACCGACGGTCAGCACACCGATGACGTACGACACCGTCCGTCCCGGCGACCACTTGTCGCCGCGGCGCCGCAGCCGTACGACCCCCCACCCGTACAGCGCGAGTCCCGCCAGGCAGGCGACGAGGAAGAACGGATCGGCGGACCACTCGAGCCCCCGCCCCAGCGTGAACGGCGGCAGATCCATGGTCATGCCGTGCCCGCTGTGATCCATCGGACGGCTCCTGATTCGTGGGGGTTGTGCATGTGTGTCCCCCACAGACTAGAACCGCCCCCGGCCGCGCCTGCGACCGGGGGCGACCGCCCGGGACCGAGGGGCTCAGTGGGGCGCTAGAGAACGCACTCGGCCTCGTCGTAGCGCTCGGCGGGCACCGTCTTGAGGGTCTCCACCGCCTCCGCCAGCGGCACCATCACGATGTCCGTGCCGCGCAGCGCGGTCATCCTGCCGAACTCGCCGCGGTGCACGGCCTCCACGGCGTGCCAGCCGAAGCGGGTGGCGAGCACGCGGTCGTACGCCGTCGGCGTGCCGCCGCGCTGGACGTGGCCCAGGATGACCGGCCGGGCCTCCTTGCCCAGCCGCTCCTCCAGCTCGATGGACAGCTGGCGGGCGATGCCGGCGAACCGCTCGTGGCCGTAGACGTCCTTGCCGCCCTCGTCGAAGTCCATCGTGCCGGCCTTGGGCTTGGCGCCCTCCGCCGCGACGACGATCGCGAAGCGCTTGCCCGCCTCGAACCGCTCGCCGACCCGCCTGGCCAGCTCCTCGATGTCGAAGGGCCGCTCGGGCACGACGATGGCGTGCGCGCCGGCCGCCATGCCGGAGTGCAGCGCGATCCAGCCGGTGTGCCGCCCCATGACCTCCACGACCAGCACCCGCTGGTGCGACTCCGCGGTGGTCTTCAGCCGGTCCAGCGCCTCGGTCGCCACCCCCACGGCCGTGTCGAAGCCGAAGGTGACGTCCGTGACCGCGATGTCGTTGTCGATGGTCTTGGGCACGCCGACGATCGGCAGCCCGCTGTCGTACATCAGGCGGGCGGCCTTGAGCGTGCCCTCGCCGCCGATGGGGATGATCGCGTCGAGGCCGAGCTCCTCGACATGCCCCTTCGCCCGCTCCACACCGTCGCGCAGGTGCGAGGGCTGGACGCGGGAGGAGCCGAGGATCGTGCCGCCGCGCGCCAGGATGCCGCCCACCGCGTCGAGGTCGAGCTTGAGATAGTCGCACTCCAGGAGGCCCTTCCAGCCGTCCCGGAAGCCGATGACCTCGTCGCCGTGGTCGGCCACGGCTCGGTGCACGACGGATCGGATGACCGCGTTCAGGCCGGGGCAGTCGCCGCCGGACGTGAGGACACCAATACGCATAGCCCGAAAGACCTTCTCACCGTGTAAACGTGGGCCGGGACCGGACCACGTCGTCCGGTTCGATCCCCGCCACCCTAGCGGCAGGAGGGGGCGGGGCCGTACCGTCCGTCCGCCTGCTGGACGACCCCGCTCACCTGTGCGGAGTCATCGTCAGACGGGCCGGTAAAGACGGGCTTGAGGACAGGTGTACGGCAGCTCAGGCGGGCTGCTGTGCCGCCGCGATGCGCTCGCCGCGCAGCGCCTCGTACCACCGGTCGTCGGTCGGCGGCAGCGCGTTGACGTCGAGCGCCAGCTTCAGCAGCAGGTCGGCGATGAGCGGGTTGCGCGCCAGCACCGGCCCGTGCATGTAGGTGCCGAAGACCGTGTCGTTGTACGCGCCCTCGGTGCCGTCTCCCGTGCCGTTGCCGTTGCCCAGGCGCACGTTCGCGAAGGGGCGGGCGGTCGGGCCGAGGTGGGTGACGCCCTGGTGGTTCTCGAAGCCGGTCAGCTGGGGCAGGCCCAGACGCGGGTCGATGTCGGCGAGCACGTCACCGACGCACCGCTCGCCCTCGCCGCGCACGGACACCACGTCCAGCAGCCCGAGGCCGGGCTCGCGCTGGCCGAGGTCGTTGATGAACTCGTGGCCGAGGATCTGGTAGCCGGCGCAGACGGAGAAGACGATCGCGCCGTTCTCCACCGCCCGGTGCAGGCCCCCGTCCCGGCGCAGCCGCTCGGCCGCGAGCCGCTGCGGACGGTCCTCGCCGCCGCCGATCAGGTAGATGTCCCCGGAGGTCGGGATCGGCTGGTCGCTGCGCACGTCGAGGCGGGCCACGTCGAGGCCGCGCTGGCGGGCCCGGCGCTCCACGACGAGGACGTTGCCCTGGTCGCCGTAGGTGCTGAGCAGGTCGGGGTAGATCCAGACGACCCGCAGGCTGTTGTCACTCACTGATGTCCCCTGAGTTGTCAGTTGCCGACGCGGCGGCGCAGGTCCTGGAAGGCGGTGTAGTTGGCGATGACCTCGATGCGGCCCGGCGGGCTCATCTGCACGGCCTGGTCGAGGTTCTCGCAGACCTGGAAGTGCTGGTTGGCGACCTCCAGGCGCACCGCGAGGTCCAGCTTGCGGTCGCCGATCACACAGATCGGGTGGCCGGTCAGCCGGGTGTAGTCGACGTCCCAGAGCCAGGAGGTGTCGGTGCCGTCGGCGCCGCGCGCGTTCACCGAGAGGATCACCGGGGTGGGCGGAGGATCGATCAGGCTGAACGTTTCGAGCCAGCCCGCCGGGTTCTTCGCCAGCAGCAGCCGCAGGTCACGGCCCTGGAACTGGACCACGTCATAGCGGCCGGCCACGGCCTGCACCTGGTACATGCGTTCCAGGGCGACCTGCGGCGGCACACCGAAGACGGCGGCCACGGCGGCCGAGGAGGCGGCGTTGGCCTTGTTGGCACGGCCGGGCAGCTGGAGGTGGATCGGCCAGGCGGAGCCGTGCGGGTCGAGGACGTGGTCACCGGACAGGGCCCAGCTCGGCGTCGGGCGGCGGAAGCCGCACTCCCCGCAGAACCAGTCGTCGCCGGGCCGCTGCATCACACCACCGCAGGACGGGCAGGACCAGGCGTCGTCCTTCCACATCTGCCCGGCGGCGACCCAGATCACGTTGGGGGAGGAGGAGGCGGCCCACACCACCAGCGGGTCGTCCGCGTTGGCGACGACGACGGCCTTCGAACCGGCCAGCCCCTCGCGCCAGTTCTCGGCGAGCATCCGGGTCTCGGCGGCGCGGTCGAGCTGGTCGCGGGAGAGGTTCAGCAGCGCGATGCACTTGGGGGCGGTGTCCCGGGCCACGCCCGCGAGGTACTTCTCGTCGACCTCGATCACGGCGTACTTGGCGTCCGAGCCGCCCGCGAGGGCGGAGGTGATGCCGGCGGGCATGTTGGCGCCGAGGGCGTTGGAGACGACGGGGCCCGCGGCCCGCAGCGCCTCCGCGATGAGCCGGGTGGTGGTGGTCTTTCCGTTGGTGGCCGAGACCAGGACGACGTCCAGGCTCTGGGCGAGCCGGGCGAGGAGGTCGGGGTCGAGCTTGAGCGCGACCCGGCCGCCGATCACCGAACCGCTGCCGCGCCCGGCGGCACGCGATGCGGCCGCGACCGCCTTGCCCGCGGTAACGGCCAGCTTGGCCCGCGGCGTGAGCGGGTCCGAGTTGCCTGCCATCAGTTCTCGATCCTCCTTGCGTACGCGCCGCGCCTGAAGCCTCTGAGTCTTACGGCAACGTGGTGTGGACCTCAGCCTATCGAGATCTGTTCACGCTCCCGAACCGCCGTACCCTTGCGGCCATGCGAAACGGCTCCATCCCGGGCACCCGCGGGCGTGTCCGGCCCCTCACCCTGCTGGGGGACCCGGTCCTGCACGCCCCGTGCGCCGAGGTCACCGACTTCGGCCCCCAACTGGCCCTGCTCGTGGAGGACTTGTTCGCGACGATGTACGCGGCGCGGGGGGTGGGCCTGGCGGCCAACCAGGTCGGTGAATCTTTGCGCGTGTTCGTGTACGACTGCCCCGACGACGAGGAGATCCGGCATGTGGGCCATGTGGTCAACCCCCGGCTCGTCGAGGCCGACGGGGTGGTACTGCGGGGCCCCGAGGGCTGTCTGTCCCTGCCGGGCCTGGAGGCCGGTACCGAACGTCACGACCACGCGGTGGTCGAGGGGTTCACGGTGACCGGGGATCCGGTCACCGTGCACGGCACGGGTTTCTTTGCGAGGTGTTTGCAGCACGAGACGGATCACCTGGAGGGCCGCGTCTACGTGGACCGCCTCACCGGGTGGCGCAGACGCAAGGTGCTCCGCCAGGCGGCCAAGGCCTCCTGGAGCGGCCGGGGCCAGGGTCTGCCGTCGGGATCGGACCGGCCGTGAGGAGCGGTGCCCGCCGAGCGACCCGAGCGGGGTCATGGGGGAGTCGGCGACGCGACAACCCCGCTGGGGTCACTCCGGGGGAGTGCGTGCCGACCCCCGCGACGCCCCGCTGATCCTCATGGCGGGCCCTCAGAACCCGGGGCCGCCCACCCGGTCGCCGGCCGCCGCGAGGCGTCCCCACAGCAGGTCGGCCAGGCAGCGCACCAACTCGGCCCGTGAGCAGGGGCGTTCGCCCAGCCACCAGTCGCCGGCCGCGTACATCATGCCGACGATGCCGTGGCCCCACACCCGGGCGAGCTGCTGGCTCTCCGGTCCGAGGTCCAGCCGGTCCTCGATGACCTGGGCCAGTTCCTCGCCCATCCTGCGCAGCAGCGGCGCCGAGTGCTTGCCCACGTCGAAGCCCTGCTCCGCCGTCGTACCGCCCTCCGCGGGATGCATCAGGAACCGGTACACCTGGGGCCGCGCCTCGATCGCCGCGAGGTAGGTGTCCAGGGTGGCCTCCACCCGCTCGCGCCGTTCGGCCGGCGCGTCGAGCGCCGCCCGCAGCGAGTCGAGCAGCGCGTCGGTGTGCCGCTTGGCCAGCGCCGCGTACAGTCCCCCCTTGTCGCCGAAGTGCCGGTAGAGAATCGGCTTCGTGATGCCCGCCTCCGCCGCGATGGCGTTCATCGAGGCCTGCGGGCCGTCGCGCAGCACCACTCGGTCCGCGGCCTCCAGCAGCTCGCGCCGACGGCGGTCGGCGGACCGCTGCTGGTCGGTCCGCTGTGTGGTGTCCATGAGCTCTCCCCACCCGTGCTTAATCGGTAACGCCAGCGCAAACTAACACTCAGCATGCCCTCTGCATCGAACTGGCTGCCGAGGCGTCATCGGGAGTTGACTTTTCCTACCCGTCGGTAACAGACTGGTGTTACCGCTAGTAACACGTATGTGCGCCGCCGCTGGAGGGGACATGGCCGAGTTCACCATGGAGCTCAACGACGAACAGAAGGAGGTCCGGGACTGGCTGCACGGCTTCGCCGCCGACGTCATCCGCCCCGCGGCCGCCGAATGGGACGAGCGTGAGGAGACTCCCTGGCCGGTCATCCAGGAGGCCGCGAAGGTCGGCATCTACTCCCTCGACTTCTATGCCCAGCAGTACTTCGACTCCACCGGCCTGGGCATTCCGATGGCCATGGAGGAGCTGTTCTGGGGCGACGCGGGCATCGCCCTGTCGATCGTAGGCACAGGTCTGGCCGCCGTGGGCGTTCTCGCCAACGGAACCGAGGAACAGATCGGCACCTGGATCCCGCAGATGTACGGCGACACCAATGACGTCAAGGTCGCCGCGTTCTGCTCCTCCGAGCCCGACGCCGGCTCCGACGTGGCCTCCATGCGCACGCGTGCCGTCTACGACGAGGCCAAGCACGAGTGGGTGATCAACGGCACGAAGACCTGGGCGACCAACGGCGGTATCGCCAACGTCCACGTCGTCGTCGCGTCCGTCGACCCGGACCTGGGCTCCAAGGGTCACGCGTCCTTCATCATCCCGCCGAACACGCCGGGTTTGACGCAGGGCCAGAAGTTCAAGAAGCACGGCATCCGTGCCTCGCACACCGCCGAGGTCGTCCTCGACAACGTTCGCGTGCCCGGCTCCTGCCTGCTCGGCGGCAAGGAGAAGCTCGACGAGCGGCTGGCGCGGGCCCGGGAGAAGGCCAAGCAGGGCGGGGAGCGGGTGAAGAACGCGGCGATGGCCACGTTCGAGGCTTCGCGGCCGGCGGTCGGCGCGATGGCCGTCGGCACCGCCCGGGCGGCCTATGAGGTGGCTCTCGACTACGCCAAGACGCGTGAGCAGTTCGGTCGGCCGATCATCGACAACCAGGGTGTCGCCTTCCAGCTCGCCGACATGCGGACGTCCGTCGACGCCGCTCGTCTGCTGGTCTGGCGCGCCTCGTGGATGGCGATCAACGGCAAGCAGTTCACGGCCGCCGAGGGCTCGATGTCCAAGCTGTTCGCGAGCGAGACGGCGAAAAAGGTCACGGCCCAGGCGATCCAGATCCTGGGCGGCAACGGCTACACACGGGAGTACCCGGTGGAGCGAATGCACCGGGACGCGGCCATTTACACGATCTTCGAGGGGACGAGCGAGATCCAGCGGCTGGTGATCGCGCGGACCTTGTCGGGGATGCCGATTAGGTAGGCGCCGTGGGGGTGCGGTGCGTTGCGGACTGGCGGTGGCTCGTGGCTGGTCGCGCAGTTCCCCGCGCCCCTTTGGGGGCGTCTGTGCCAAGGTCGGTGGAGGAGTGCTGCAATCCAGACCGACGGAGGACGCGATGGCGCGTACGGCCCCGGAACTTCTGGCCACCACCACCGCCCAGCTGGCGCCTGACCCGCACTCCAATCCGCTGATCCCCCTGATCGCCCGGGGGGAGGCCTCCCGGGATGTCCTCGGGACGCTGGCCCTCGAACAGCAGTGGGTGATCCCTGCCGACCGCACCGCGTTCCTGCATCTGGCCGGACGGGCGCGGGAGGAACCGGAGGCCGCCGGCTTCTTCGCGATGCTGGCCGAGGGCGAGGCCCTCGCGGCGGAGCGCCTGAAGTCCTTCGCGCGGGCCTGCGGCATCGACGAGAGCCGCACCCGTTCCTACGCTCCCCTGCCGGGCTGCCAGGCCTACCCCGCCTACGTCGCCTGGCTGGCACTCAACGCCTCCCCGACGGACGTGGTCCTGGCGATCACCGCCAACTTCTCCGCCTGGGGCGGCTATTGCGCCACGATCGCCGAGTCCCTGCGCACCCGGTACGGCTTCACCGTGGACGACTGCGCCTTCTTCGACTTCTTCGCGCAGCCGGCTCCGGAGCTGGACGAGAGGGCGAGGGCGGCCGTCCAGGAGGGGCTGGACACGGGGATCCTCGACGAGGAAGCGGCCCACGGGTACGGCCGCCTGCTCCAGAGCTACGAGGCGATGTTCTGGGCCACGCTGCGCGGGGTGGCCTGAAGGGTCACGGGGCGCCCCCGCTGCTGTGCGCGATGCACGCCACGTCGATGCGGTCGGCGAGCTTGGCCAGCTCGATGGTCAGAGCCGCCACGGTGTCCTCGTCGAGCCCGCCCTCCCCGGCCTCGACGAGATGCAGCCACCGCCCGCCCACGGTCCGCAACAACTTGCTGACGTCGGCCGCGGCCACCTGCAGGGTCCCGCGGTCGTCGACGATCAGAGGCAGAGTCACTTCGCGGTTCACACCGGGGATGTTAGCCGCGCAAGCGTCACGCTCCGTGCCAAACCGTCGTGATGTTGCAGAACTCCCGGATTCCGTGCCCGGACAGCTCACGCCCGTACCCGGACCGCTTGACCCCGCCGAACGGGAACGCCGGATGGGAGGCGGTCATGCCGTTGAAGAACACGCCGCCGGCCTCCAGGTCCCGTACGAACCGGTCGACCTCGGCCTCGTCCCGCGTCCACACGTTCGAACTGAGGCCGAACGGCGAGTCGTTGGCGATGAGCACGGCCTCGTCCAGGTCGGCGGCACGGTACAGCGTGGCGACCGGCCCGAACGCCTCCTCCCGGTGGATCCGCATCTCGCGGGTGATCCCGGCGAGCACGGTCGGCGGGTAGTACCACCCCGGCAGCTCCGGCCTGCGCAGCCGGTGGCCGCCGCACAGCACCTCGGCCCCGCTGTGCTTCGCGTCCTCGACCAGTTCCTCCAGATCGGCCCGCCCCTGCTCGCTCGACAGCGGCCCGACCTCGGTGTCCTCCTCCATCGGGTCGCCGACCTTGAGCGCCTTCATGCTCTCGACGAACCGCTCGGCGAACCGGTCGTACACGTCCGTGTGCACGATGAACCGCTTGGCGGCGATGCACGACTGCCCGTTGTTCTGCACCCGCGCGGTCACCGCGATCCGCGCGGCGCGGTCGACGTCGGCCGACGGCATCACGACGTACGGGTCGCTGCCGCCCAGCTCCAGCACCGTCTTCTTGATCATCTCGCCGGACGAGGACGCGACCGCCCGCCCGGCGGGCTCACTGCCCGTGAGCGTGGCCGCCTTGACGCGGTCGTCGCGCAGGATGTCGTCGACCGCGGCGGAGCCGACGAGCAGGGTCTGGAAGCAGCCCTCGGGGTAGCCCGCCTGATGGAAGAGGTCCTCCAGGAACAGCGCGGTCTGCGGGACGTTGGAGGCGTGCTTGAGCAGGCCCACGTTGCCCGCCATCAGCGCGGGCGCGGCGAAACGGACGACCTGCCAGAGCGGGAAGTTCCACGGCATGACGGCGAGGACGGGGCCGAGGGGGCGGTAGCGGACCCGCACCCGTGACGCGCCCGAGTCCTTGACGTCGGAGTCGGAGGGCTCCTCGTCGGCGAGCAGTTCCTCGGCGTGCTCGGCGTACCAGCGCATCGCCTTGGCGCACTTGGCCACCTCGGCGCGGGCCTGCTTGATCGGCTTGCCCATCTCGGTGGTCATCACACGGCCGACGTCCTGCTGCATCCCGTCGAGCAGCTCGGCGGCCCGGTTCAGCAGACGGGCCCGCTCGGCGAAGGTCGTCGTCCGGTACGTACGGAACGTCGCCTCCGCGAGCTGGAGCCGGCGTTCGATCTCCTCCTCGCCCATGGCCTCGTACGTCTTGAGCGTCTCGCCGTTCGCCGGGTTCACCGTCGCGATGGGCATGGCTGACCTCCCTGGGGCGGCTTGGTGTTACGACCTTCCCGCGCCGAGCGGGCGACCGCAACGCGTGTGCGTCCTCAGGGCGAGTGCTCCGCCAGGCGGTCGAGAAACGCGGACTGGGCCTTGACGATCACCTCGCGGGCCCGGTCCAGGGTGAGCCACTCCACGCGGTCCAGTTCCGGGAACTCCTGGGTCCGTCCGGACTTCGGGGGCCACTCCATCGTGAAGGTGCCGGGATTGATGGTCGCCGGGTCGAGGTCGGCCTCGACCGCCCACGCCGTGACGATCTTGCCGTTGGTCTGGCGCACCTCACCGAGCGGTACGGCCTCGCCGTCCGGCGGCTCGAGGCCCAGTTCCTCGCGGAACTCCCGGCGGGCCGCGTCCCAGGCGGGCTCGTCGGGCTCGTACTCGCCCTTGGGGACGCTCCACGCCCCGGCGTCGCGCCTCGCGAAGAACGGTCCGCCCATATGGCCCAATAACACCTGCAGGCCGTGATCGGTGTGCCGGTACAACAGCAGGCCCGCGCTGCGCTTGCCCGTCGTCACGGGTGCACCTCCGGGTGGGCGGCGAGGAGTGTCTCCACGGTGTCGGCGTCCTCGGGGCGCTTGTCCTCGCGGTAGCGGACCACGCGGGCGAAGCGCAGGGTGACGCCGGCCGGATAGCGGGTGGACCGCTGCAGACCGTCGTAGGCGATCTCGACGACGAGTTCGGGGCGTACGGTCACCACGTGGTCGTTCTCCGCCACGGCGATCTCTCGCAGCCGCTCGGTCTGCCAGGTCAGCATCGCGTCGGTCATGCCCTTGAAGGTCTTGCCGAGCATGGCGAAGCCGCCGTCCGCCGTGCGGGCGCCCAGGTGCAGGTTGGAGAGCTTGCCGGTGCGGCGGCCGTGGCCCCACTCGGCGGCCAGCACCACGAGGTCCAGGGTGTGCACGGGCTTGACCTTCAGCCAGGACGCGCCGCGCCGGCCCGCACTGTAGGGGGCGTCGAGGGCCTTGACCACCACGCCCTCGTGGCCGCGCTTGAGGGTCTCGGCGAGGAAGTCCTCGCCCGCGCCCGCGTCCTCGGGGCCGGCGACCACGACACGCCGTACCCGCATCGGCTCGGGGACCAGCCGGGCCAGCTCGGCGTGCCGCTCGGCGAAGGGCAGGTCGAGCAGGTCGCGGTCGTCGACGGAGAGGGCGTCGAAGAAGACGGGGGAGACGGGGACGGACTTGGCGGCCGTGGCCACGTCCACACGGGAGCCGACGCGGCCCGCGGTCTCCTGGAAGGTGCGGGGCCGCCCGTCCGCGTCGAAGGAGATGACCTCGCCGTCCAGGACGAAACGATTCCCCCGCAGCCGCAGCGCGGCCCCGGCCACCTCGGGCAGACGGTCGGTGATGTCGTCGAGGGTGCGGGTGTAGATCCGTACGCTGTCGCCGGTGCGGTGGACCTGGACGCGGATGCCGTCCAGCTTCTCCTCGACGGCGCAGGCGCCGAGCTTCTCGACCGCCTCGGTCACCGAGGAGGCGGTGTGCGCCAACATCGGCAGCACGGGACGGCCGACGGTGAGCCGGAACTGCTCCAGGGCCCCGGGTCCGTCCGCGAGCAGCGTCCGCGCGACCGTCTGGAGCGAGCCCGCGAGCATCACCGCCCGGCGCACGTCCGCCGGCGGCGCCCCGGTCGCCTCCGCCAGACCCTCGACGGCGACGGCGTCCAGGGCGCCCTGCCGCACCTCACCGGTGAGCAGGCCGAACAGGAAGCGCTGTTCCGCCGCGGTCGCCGCGCCCATCAACGCACCGACCAGCCGGGTCCGTTCGGCCTGTGAGCCGGAGCCGGAGACCCTGCCGAGCTCCGTGAGGCGGGCGTCGACCTCGCGGACGGTGAGCGTGGGGTCGGCGGCGGGGGCGACCGGTCGGCTGAGCACCTTCCAGCCGACACCGAGCCGCCCCTGGGGCAGCCGTCCCGCCAGATACGGGATCACGATCGGTACGTCGTCCGCCTCGGCGTCCCGGAACAGCTCGGCGAGCAGAGCGATCTTCCGGGAGCGCGCGGAGGTGGCGGCGACCTCCTGGGACACATGGGCCAGCCGGGCAAGCAGCATGCTGCCATGGTGCAACGCGCTCGCCCGGGTTACACCCGGGCGAAGGGGATGTACGTCGGTCGTGGGTGCGTTGCGGCTGGTCGCACCCGCCCGGCGGAGCCGCCGGGCCGTGCCTCAGCGTGCTTCGTCCAGGTCCGCCATCAGCAGTTCCCCGTTGATGGTGGCGCCGACCCGGTAGCCGCGGCTCGCCGCGTTGACCACCTGCTCGGCGAAACCGGAGGCGTTGCCCGCCGCCCACAGACCCGGCACGCTCGTCTTGCCCCGCTCGTCGATCACGGGGTAGGCGCCGAAGGGCGTCTCGTCCATCTCGGCGCCCAGCCGCTCCAGCAGTCCGGTCCGCGGGACGGCGCGCGGCGCGACGAACAGCACCGACCGGTCGTGGACCGTGCCGTCCGCGAGCCGCACGCCGGTCAGCCGGTCGTCCTCGACGACCAGACCCGCGACCTCGCCCGGGACGACCTCGACGCCGGCCGCGGCGAGGCGGCGCAGATCGTCGTCCGACAGCTCGGACCCGGCGACCGTGTGCAGGAAGAACGTCACGTCCTTCGACCACTGCGACACCATCAGCGCCTGGTGGGCACTCATCGGGGTCGTGGCGAGCACGCCGAAGGCCTGGTCGCGGACCTCCCAGCCGTGGCAGTACGGGCAGTGCAGCACGTCCCGGCCGAAGCGCTCGGCGACCCCGGGCACGGCGGGCAGCTCGTCCTTCAGGCCGGTGGCGACGACCAGGGCCCTCGCGGAGACGGTACGGCCGCTCTCCAGGGCCACCTCGAAGCCCTCGCCCCGCGAGGCGTCCACCGCGCGGTCGCGGACCAGCTGGACGCCGTACCGCGCGATCTCCTCGCGGCCGATCGCCAGGAACTCGGCGGGCGGCATGCCGTCCCGGGAGAGATAGCCCTGCATATGGGCGGCGGGCGTGTTACGGGGCTCGCCGGCGTCGACGACCAGGGTGCGGCGCCGGGCGCGGCCCAGGACCAGTGCGGCGGAGAGCCCGGCCGCACCGCCGCCGACGACGACCACTTCGTACTTCTCGGTCATGGGAGACCACCTCCGCCCCGACGGTCGCCCGAGCACTGCCGCATTGACAAACCTGTTTGCCGAAACTGCAATGACTGCATGAATGACTCCACGAGCGACGACACCGACGAGGTCCTGGCCGAGGTCGGGCCGCGGCTGAGGCGGATCCGCAAGGAGCGCGGCGCCACGCTCGCCGGGCTCTCGGCGGCCACCGGCATCTCGGTGAGCACGCTGTCCCGGCTGGAGTCCGGGCTGCGCAGGCCGAGCCTGGAGCTGCTGCTGCCGATCGCGCGGGCGCACCAGGTGCCCCTGGACGAGCTGGTCGGTGCCCCGCCGGTCGGCGATCCACGGGTGCGGGCCAAGCCGCTGGAGCGGGGCGGGCACACCTTCTGGCCGCTCAGCAGGCAGCCCGGCGGTCTCCAGGCGTACAAGATCCTCACCGCGGTCGGCAGGCGCGAGCCGGATCCGCGGACGCACGAGGGCTATGAGTGGCTGTACGTCCTCTCCGGGCGGCTGCGCCTGGTGCTGGGCGAGCACGACCTGGTGCTCGGGCCGGGCGAGGTGGCCGAGTTCGACACCCGGGTGCCGCACTGGTTCGGGTCGACGGGGGAGGGACCGGTGGAGTGCCTGAGCCTGTTCGGTCCGCAGGGGGAGCGGATGCATGTGCGGGCGCGGCCGAAGCGGTCGTAGGTCTGCCGCAGTACCTCGTCTTCAACGCCGCCTACGTGCCCGACAGCGTCATCGACGCGCGCTACCGGGACGGCCCGCGTGCTCTGGGGGGCCGCGGACAAGGTCAACCGGCCCTCCGGCGGGCCCTTCGGTCTCAGGCAAAGCAACTGGTCAGAGCCTCGCAGCGGCTTGCTTGGTCCTGTCCTGTCCTGTCCACAGATGGTCCACGGTGTGGTGGCCGCCGCCTCGGGTGTGGATGTGAGTGGCCGTCGTTAGGGTGGCGTGCGTTGAGGCCGGTCAGAGAACCGTCATGGTCCGCGGTCTAAGGGGGGCGGGATCTGAAAGGTCCCGGGTTCGCCTCGGGACTCTAGGTACAGCCACCGGCCTTGCTGACCGACCACCGTTTTAAGGAGCGAGGTGGGACAATCATGGGTCTGACCTGCTGATTCCCTGCCCTGGGCGAGATGCGGTCCGGTGGCCTCCTTCTTACCTCGAGTCCCCGTGAGTCCCCGTCCGTTCTGGCACGAGAGTGGCACGGCTGGGGGACCGTGCCCCGGCCTCCTCATTGGTGGAGGTTGGGCCCCGACCTGCGTCCCTTTCACGGCGCTGCCTCCTCGGCCAGGGGCCAGGCTCACACAGGGGCGGCACCCGCGCCGCGACGCCCTCGGCGGCGGCCACCGGGTGATGGCCGCCGCCAGGAAGCGGACAGCTCGTCAGGCTTGGACTCCCCAGGCGTTGATCGGCTTCTTCAGCGACGAGTTGACGGAGGTGCAGTACGCGTACGAGATGGTGCCGGCCGCAGCCGTCGCTCCTTGCGCCGTCCTCCCGTTCTTGCACTCGGCCGCGGCGAAGAAGCTGCCGCCCCCCGTACATTTCACGCCGACGGTGTTCTTGTCGCTCCAGGCCACTTTGCATCGAAAGGCGCGCGCTCCGTCGGGAGCCGCGGACGCGGTCGCCGAGGTGGCGGCCACGCCGGACGCCGCCAGGACTATGGCCGTGAACGCACTCGCCAGTACTCGCTTCATCGGGATGTCCCCTTCGTTTGCGGTAACCGGTGGTCAGTCCGGTCACCGCCAAACGATAGGTCGGGCCCCGATCCACGACGTCAACTCCAGGTTTGGCAGCCAGGTCAACCCTCGCGGTAGGCACGTCCACCCCACGCGGTACGCGCGCGGAACGCACGTCCACCCCGCGCGGTACGCGCCTGCCAGACGCCTCGGCCAAGGACACCAGCACTGGCGAGTGGGCTACTGCCGACCATAGGACCGACTTTGACCACGAATAGAGCACCCCAACTCCTCCTGAAACACAGCGAGTTGTTCCTCAACTTGCCTTCGGGGATGAGCACCTGCGGCGGCGCCCAACGCACCATCTCTGAGCAGGGGCAGAGATGTCGACAACTGTCATGGTCTGTCGTCGTAGGCCGTCCTCGCACGGCCAGAGACGGCCCCGGATGGTGCTGGATCACGGCCCTTGACGACAAAGCCCCGCTTTAGGAGCGAGGTTGGGCGATCACAGCCCTGACCTGCGGATTCCACGCCTTGCGCGGATGCTGGGCGTGTGTGCCTCGCGTACCCTCATTCCCCGCTGGTCCCCGCTCGTTCTGCCACGAGAGCGGCACGAGGAATGGTCAAGATCTGTGGATCAAGACCTTTCGGTGCGTTTGTCGCATGAGTGATCTGGTGGTCAGAGGTCGTCCATATTGGGGTGGGAGATGGCGGCTTCGGCGAACAGTCGGCGATAGAAGGGGCCGAGGCCGTCGGGGATGGCCAGGGACTGGAGCGCCTCCTCCGCCGGCAGAAGACGGCGGTGGGTCATCTCGAATCGTGGGTCCCACGGAGCCAGACGCACCTCTGCTCGCCACATCGACCGGACCAGCACCAGCCCTTCCTCCGGGCCTCGCACGCAGACGCCCCGGCTGAACCCGAGTAGTCGGCAGTCCATCACCTGGGCGCAGGCTTCCTCACTGACCTCGCGGCGCATCGTGTCGACCCACTGCTCATGCCGCTCGGGGCGACCGCCAGGCAGGCCCCATCGCTGTCCATCTGGGCTGACCACGACGATCCGATCGCCGGCGACGCACACCGCCTCCGCGCCGTGTGGCGTACCCGGCGGCGGGTCAGAAGGCGGATACCACGCGACGCGGCATTCCTGACCATTGATGAATGCGGTGAAGTATGCGCCATTCCCGGCAATGTCGTTCATGGTTCCGTTCCAGCGATCGGTTCAAGCGGCTGTCGGGACGTCCTCGTCGAGGCGCGTTCGAGGAGGTGGCCACGTTCGAAGCGGGCTCCGGCACGGACTAGGGCGACAGGTTGGGGTGCATTTACGGCCCGCCAGCGGGTCTGGGCCGATTCGACGAGCTTGAACACCATCGCGAGGGCAGCCGCGCGGGAGCCGGCACCTTTGGTCTGTACTGCTCAGCACCTACGGTTCGAGCCCTCGCCCGGTTCGGCGCCGGTGCTTCCACGCGCGAAGCTCAAACCAGGTGACCCAACCTACGGATAATGCGATCGCCGCTTCGATCGCCTGCCTCCAAGTCTCCGGAGCCCACTTGTGTGCCGCGACTGCTACGAGGCCGAACCATGCGCTCAGCAGGAAGTAGTCCCGAATGCGGGTCCGCAGGCGGGCGTCTGGTCGTGCCAGGTAGACCATGGAGATCCCCTCTCTGAAACCGGAGGGTACAACGCGGCCGGAAGCGCGGTTGGTCGATCGCGTAGCCAGTTTGGTCGCCCCGACCTGGTTGCGTCCTGGGAAGTGGTGTACGGGTTCCCACCTGATCCGGGCGTTTGGCCTGGCGTCGGAGTGAGGGCCCGGATATGAGAACGGCCACCGGCTGATCTTCGAGATGTCGAAGCTCGAAGGAGATCAGCACGATGACCGCACCCGACAGTCTGCCCCTGCACGCCCTCGCCGAGGAGAACTTCGCCGCGGCGAGTCCCGATCTGCTGCGTGCGATGATCAAGACATTCGCCGACGCCCTCATGTCCGCCGAGGCCGACGCCCTCTGCAACGCCGAA